>NZ_JAMYTM010000008.1:0-213543 GCF_040322475.1 Mesorhizobium sp. M0140
CTCGTCGAAACCATCGAGGCAGCCGAATGCAAGAACTACTTCGAAAACGCAGGCTACGCTTCCGTCAAAATATGAAACGCTCTAGTGGCACGGCCGGAGGGCAAGGATACACCGGCGCCAATGGAAGCGACAGTACAGGTACGGGCGGCGGTGGCGGCGGCGCCGCCGGCGGGGGTGACGGCGGAAAAGGTGGGGACGGTGCCCAAGGCGGAGCCGGAGGCGCCGGTGACCTCGGCAGCGGCACCATCACCGGCGATGGTGGCGCCGGCAGCAGCGTCGCAAGGGGCGGCTTTGGCAGTGGAGGGGGGGCGGAGCCGCGGGTGCCAATGGTGGAGGAGGTGGTGCAAGCGGCGTTGCCGGGAGCTTTTTCGACACATTTAACGGCAGCGACGGACAAGGTGTTGCGGGCGGAAATCCGGGAGGCTCGGGGGGGACGGCGGGAGGTGGCGGGGGTGGCGGAGGCAACGGCAATGGGGCTGGCACTTCAACGATCTCGATCGGTTCAACCGAACTGCTCCTGGGTGGGGGCGGGGGTGGCGGCGCTCTCGGCTATGGGGGGGGCAATGGCGGTGCGGTGACGTTTGGCGGCGGCGGCGGCGGTGGCTATGGGGCCATCGTGACGGGCGGCGGCTTGCAAAACACCAACAGCGGGACGATCAGCGGCGGCGGCGGCGGTGGCGGCCCTGGCAGCAAGGCCGGCGCAGGAAATGGTGGTGATGGAGGCGTTGGCATCATCTTCGCCAATGGCGGAGAAACCTTCACCAACAGCGGCACCGTTGCGGCCGGCGGCGGCGGTGGCGGCGGCGCCAGCTACAGCTTCAGCGACAGTATTCGAACCGCGGGGCCCGGAGGCAATGGCGGCGTTGGCGTGATCTTTACCGGCGACGGCGCCACCTTGATCAACAACGGCCTGATTCAAGGTGGCAATGGCGGCGGCGGTGGCGCTTCCTCGGCAGGAAATGGCAGCGGCGGCGCCGGTGGCGCTGGAATCGTCGGCTCCGGCCTCGCCATCACCAATACCGGCACGATCAGTGGCGGGGTCGCCGATGGCGGAGCCGGCGCCAGGGCAAACGCGGTCACCTTCACCGGCGGCGTGAACAGCTTCACCATCACCCAGTCCTCTGTCGTCAACGGTGTCGTGAAGGCGTTCAGCACGGCCGACACGTTCGGTCTTGGCGGTTCGGCCGGCGGTTCCTTCGACCTTTCACAATTGGGCGCGGCGGGCTCTTCCGCCCAGTACCAGGGCTTCGGCATCCTGGAAAAGTCCGGCACCGGCACCTGGACGGTTTCCGGCGCACCGGGTACGGTCATGGCCTGGTCCGTCACGCAAGGCATCCTCGATCTCGGCGCCACGACGCAGACCGCCAGCGGCTTCACGCTGACGGGCGGGGAATTGCGCAACGGCACTCTGAGCACCGCCGGCAGCTTCACCTTGAGCAACGGCATCGTGTCGGCGGTCGTCGGCGGGACCGGCTCCCTGGTCAAATCCGGCACCGGCACGGTCATCCTCACCGGCCTCAACACCTATTCGGGCGGCACCGTCGTCAACGGCGGCACGCTGAGGATCGGCGGCGACTGGGCGCTGGGCGATGTCTCGGGCGCCTGACCTTGAACGGCGGCGCGCTGCAGGTGACGGGCAGTCCCCTCAATTTCACGCTGGAGCGCCAGGTAATCCTCGGCGCCAATGGCGGTACCTTCGATGTCGGCGCCGGCAAGAACCTGATCCTCGACGGCGTGGTTTCGGGCGACGGGCAACTCGCCAAGACCAGTTCCGGCACGCTGACGCTGAACAGCGCCAACAGCTATTCGGGCGGCACGGCGGTGCGCGGCGGCGGCCTTGTCGTGGCGGCGACAGGTGCGCTCGGCGACGGGCCGGTCACGATAAACTCGAACGGAAGCGGGGGATGGGCCAAGCTCTATTTCTCGGGCAACGACGCCGCCAATCCGGTCAGCGCCCAGGATCTCTCGATCACCGTCGGGTCAGGCGACCTCAACTTCCAGCGCAATGCGACGGCGGGCGCGGCCACCATCGTCCTGGCGAAGGACGGCTACGGCGGGCTCAATTTCAGCACTGGAACCGATGCCGGCACGGCCAGCATCACCAATCAGGGCGGCGGCTTCGTCGCCTTCACGGGGGCAAGCGCCGCCAACGCGACCATCGTCAATGACGGCTTGGGCATACCGTATTATTTCAGCCGGACAACCTTCGACGGCGATTATTCGAGCAATGTGTCTTCCTCCGCCGGAGAGGCCACGATAACCAACCGGAATGGCGGCTCGACCGTTTTTTACGGACATTCGGACGGCGGAACCGCGACGCTGGTCAACGAGGCCGGCGGCACGCTCGATTTCCAGGGATCGTCGCAGGCGCAGGACGCTACCGTCGTCAACGGCGCCGGCGGCAGCGTGCTGGTGCGCTTCCGGGACCAGGACTCGGTGCTCGATGTCGGCTCGCTGTCGGGCGAGGGAGCCATACAAATCGACGATTCACAGCTTTCGCTCGGCGCGCTCGGTCATGACGACGTCATCGGCGGCGTGATTTCCGGAAACGGCTCCCTGACCAAGACCGGCACGGGCAAGCTGACGCTCAACGGACAGAACAGCTATGCGGGCCCGACCACCGTCGGCACGGGAACGCTGGTGGTGGGCGACGCCAGCCATGGCGACGCGAGCCTCGCCGGCGATGTCACGGTGGATTCCGGCGCGCGCCTTGGCGGCATCGGCACCATAGGCGGCAATGTCACCATCCTCGGCACGCATGGCGTCGGCAATTCCATCGGCGTCCAGACGGTCGGCGGCAACTATGTCAATCACGGCATATTCGAAGTCGAGGCGACCCCATCCGGCGCCGACAAGCTGATCGTCGGCGGCACGGTCGACATATCAGGCGCGACGCTCAACCTGGTCCTGACGCCGGCGACAGCCGAGAGCTGGAACCTGCGCAACGGGCCGTACACGATCATCCAGAACAATGGCGCGGCCGATGTCGCCGGCACCTTCGCCTCCGTCGGCAACCTCAACGACCTTCTCTTCCTCGACCATCTCATCAACTACAAGGGCGGCGACGGCAACGACATCACCCTCACCTTGGCGCAACGACGTTGCGGTCGCCAACGTCGCCACCACCGGCAACCAAATCGCGACCGCCGGAGCCCTCGACCGGCTGGGCGAAGGCAGTGCGCTTGCATGGGCCATGCTGCTGATGACCGACAAGGATGCCGCGCGCCTGGCGCTCGATGCCGCGTCGGGCGAGGTTCATGCCTCGGCCAAGGGGATGCTTATCGAGGACAGCCGCTTCGTCGCCGATGCCGCAACCGCCCGCGTCCGGGCGGCCATGGGCGACGTCACCGCTCCCGCCATGCCAGTGATGGCTTATGGCGAGGGCGGCCCGGAGCTGGTCGAGGCCGACACCAGCCGTTTCGTCGTGTGGGGGCAGGCTTTCGGCTCCTGGGGCACGGCGAGCGGCGACGGCAATGCCGCCGGCCTCGACCGCTCCACCGGCGGCTTCCTCGCCGGCGGCGACACCGCGATCGGCGAAGCCTGGCGGGTCGGCCTGCTGACCGGCTACAGCCACGCCAGTTTCGACGTCGACGATCGTGCCTCTTCCGGCTCCAGCGACACCTATCACATCGGCCTTTATGGCGGTGGACAGTGGGATGGCCTGGGCCTGCGCGGCGGCGTCGCCTACAGCTGGAATCGGATCGACACCAGCCGCAACGTCGTCGTTCCAGGCTTCGCCGATGCGCTGACGGCGAAGTACGATGCCGGCACCGCGCAGGTCTTCGGCGAGGCCGGCTATCGCGTCGAGACGCGCATGGCTGCCTTCGAGCCCTTCGCCAGTCTCGCCTATATCAACCTGCACACCGACGGCTTCACGGAAAAGGGTGGCGCCGCGGCGCTCACATCCGCGGCCTCGACCACCGAGACCACCTTCACCACGCTCGGCTTGCGTGCCTCGGCGGGCTTCGACCTCGGCGGGGTGCAGGCAACCGCGCAGGGTACGCTAGGCTGGCGTCATGCCTTCGGCGACACCACGCCGACTACGGACATGGCCTTCGCCGGTGGCGACCTCTTCACCATTGCCGGCGTGCCGATCGCCAAGGATACAGCCATTGTCGGGGCCGGGCTCGATTTCCGGATCGCCGACAGAACCACGCTGGGGATCAGCTACTCCGGCCAGTTCGGGACGAAAGCGGCCGATCAGGGCGTTCGCGCCACGATGGAAGTGCGGTTCTGATTTTACGGCTTGCGCGTCAGCCTTCGGCAGGAACCGCTTTCGGCTTGCCCTCGCCATCCAGCGCCACCATGACGAAATCGGCATGGGTGACCTTTTCCATCAGGTCGGAGAGGTAGCGCTGCGCCCAGGCCTCGACCTTGAGCGTCATCGAGGTGCGGCCGACGCGTTCGACATGGGTGTAGATGCACAGCGTGTCGCCGATCTTCATCGGCTTGGCGAAGGACATCTCTTTCACCGCAGCCGTCACCACGCGGCCCTTGGCGCGCTCGGCGGCACGGATGCCGCAGGCGAGGTCCATCTGCGCCATCACCCAGCCGCCGAAAATGTCGCCGGCCGCATTGGCATCCGAAGGCATGGCCAGGGTGCGCAGCGTCAGATCGCCAAGCGGCCGTCCTTCAGCGTAGTGCACCATAGGAGAATTCCTTCGAGACCGGCCGCCCTCGATCCCGTATCGTCACGGCGCCCGAAGGTCAACGCGCCACGACATGGCCACAGGCTCCGAACTGACAAAAGACCTGCGACTGCCGGGTCGCGGTGTCGGCAGCTTTTTTGCCGGCAGCTTTTCACGATAGGAATTTTTTCTTGACTCAGTGACCGCAGCTATGGTACATTTTTGCCTATGGTGCTGATTTGCGCCAGTGACCCGCCGTACAGGCGGGTTTTTCGTTTGATGCACCGTCAGCCAACACCCGGCAAGGCTCCGTTAACCCGAGTTGGTGGGCTCTGGCATGGCGATGGGTGGAAGACGGCAGTTCGCATCACCCGGCGAAGGTCGATCAGAAATAGCGCCTGAGGTTCGTGCGAATACGATCGAGCACGCTGTCCCCGGAAAGGTCTGGAGAAAATTCCTTGCCGGTGATCGCCTCATAGGCCTGCGCATAGACCCGCGAAGCCTGTTCGACGATCTCGTCGGGTATCTCAGGGATAGGGTCGCTGTAAGGATCGCACCGCGCCGAGACCCACGAGCGGATGAAATCCTTGTCGAAGCTCTCCGGCCGGCTGCCGCTGGCGAGCGCCTGTTCGTAGCTCGCCGCAATCCAGTACCGGCTGCTGTCCGGCGTGTGGATTTCGTCGGCGAGAATGATGGTCCCGTTCTTGTCGGTGCCGAATTCGTATTTGGTATCGGCGAGGATGAGGCCGCGCTCGGCGGCGCGCTGCTGGCCGCGGGCGAACAGCCGCAAGGCGTAGTCCGATACGGTATCCCACTGCGCCTGCGTGAGAAGACCCTGCTCGAGGATCTCCGCTTTGGACAGCGGTTCGTCATGGCCGCCATGCGCGGCCTTGCTGGTCGGCGTGATGATCGGCTCCGCCAGCTTTTCATTGTCGCGCAGGCCGTCCGGCAGGTGGATGCCATACATGTCGCGGTCACCGCGCTTGTAGCGCGTCAGGATCGAGGTGCTGGTGGTGCCCGCCAGATAGCCGCGCACGACGATCTCGACCGGCAGGATGTCGAGCCTCGTGCCGACGACGACGTTCGGGTCGGGGTATTCGAGAACATGGTTCGGGCAGATGTCGGCGGTTTCCTCGAACCAGTAGCGCGCCGTCTGCGTCAGGATCTCTCCTTTGTACGGGATCGAAGTCAGGATGGTGTCGAAGGCACTGAGGCGGTCGGTGGCGATGATGATGCGCCGGCCATCCGCAAGGTCGTAGTTCTCGCGGACCTTGCCGCTGTAGTGGCCCGGCAGTTCGGGGATGAACGCGTCAGGGAGGGTTCGCATATGATTTCCTGCCTTCCGCAGAGTGGCCAGAGCATGATTCCGAAAAGTTGCAGACTTTCGGAGAAAATCATGCGCCAAAATAATGCCATCGCATAGGCTGTCGAGAAGGTAGATATCAAGCGCGATTGTCGGGCATCCCCGCAAACCCGGCCAGTTCGACGGTCGCTTTTTTCACAACTGATGCCGGATGGCGCGGCGACTTCGGAATGCCGTCGCGTCTAGGCTGCAGCCAATCTTTCGGAGCCTCCCATTTCCATCATGCAGACCTATGATTTCATCATCGTCGGCTCCGGCTCGGCCGGCTCGGTCCTGGCCGAAAAACTCTCGGCCTCGGGGCGCTTCTCGGTGTTAATGCTGGAAGCCGGCGGCAGCGACCGCCGCTTCTACGTGCAGATGCCGCTCGGCTACGGCAAGACCTTCTTCGATCCTGCCGTCAACTGGAACTACAAGGCCGAGCCGGATCCGGGCCTCGCCGGCAATACCGACCACTGGCCGCGCGGCATGCTGCTCGGCGGTTCAAGCTCGATCAACGCCATGGTCTGGATCAGGGGCGCCCGCGAGGATTTCGATGCCTGGGCCGCCGCCGGCAATCCCGGCTGGGGCTATGACGATCTGCTTCCCGCCTTCAAGGCGCTCGAGGACAACCAGGCCGGTGCCGACCGATGGCGCGGCACGGGCGGCCCGCTGCATGTCACCGACTGTTCGGACGCAGTCCATCCGCTGACCAAACGCTATCTCGCCGCCGGCCAGCAGGCCGGCCTGCCGCTCAACCCGGATTTCAACGGCGCCGCCCAGGAAGGCGTCGGCATCTACCAGATCTCGACCCGCAACGGCCGCCGCATGTCGGCGGCGCGCGCTTTCCTGCGCCCGGCGATGAAGCGCGGGAATGTCCGCGTCGAGATGAAGGCGCTGGCGACAAAAATCCTGTTCGAGGGCAAGCGTGCCGTCGGCGTCGAATACCAGCAGAACGGCGGGATGAAGACGGCGCGTGCCGGCCGCGAAATCATCCTGTCGGGCGGTTCGATCAACTCGCCGCAATTGCTGCAACTGTCCGGCGTCGGCCCTTCCGCCCTGCTTGGGAGCCTGGGCATTCCCGTCGTCCATGCCAACGAAAATGTCGGTGCGCATCTGCAGGACCATGTCGGCATCAACTACACCTTCAAGGGCCGGCTGCCGACGCTCAACCAGACGCTGCGTCCCTGGTGGGGCAAGCTGCTGGTCGGTATGCAATACATCCTGACCCGCTCCGGCCCACTGTCGCTGTCGATGAACAATGCCGGTGGCTTCTTCCGCACCGACCCGGCGGCGACGCGGCCAAACATGCAGCTCTATTTCCAGGCCTTCTCGACCGTCATTCCCAAGAGCGGCGAGCGCCCCATCCTGACGCCCGACCCATGGCCGGGCTTTTCCATCGGCCTATCCAACTGCCGCCCGTCGAGCCGTGGAGAGATCATGATCCGCTCGGCCAACCCACGCGACTACCCCAGGATAACGGCCAATGCCTACTCCACCAATGCCGATGTCGAGGAGATGCTGTCAGCGGTGAAATTCGTGCGCAAGATCGCCTCGATGCCCGCCATGGCCGAGATCATCGAGGAAGAGGTGTTGCCCGGCCCGTCGATCACCTCGGACGCCGATCTGGTCCAGGATTTCAGGAAGCGCTCGGGCACCGTCTATCACCCGGTCTCGACCTGCCGCATGGGGCCGGATCCCGCGCGCGCCGTCGTCGACCCCCGCCTCAAGGTGCATGGTCTGGAAGGTTTGCGCGTCATCGATGCCTCGATCTTTCCCGACAACATCACTGGCAACACCAACGCCGCCTCGATCATGACCGGTTGGAAAGGCGCCGAATTGGTTCTGGAGGACCAAGAATGAGGATCACCGACGTCAAGACCTGGGTTGTCGGCAATCCGCCGCCCGGCATCGGCGGCAAGTATTTCATCTTCGTCAAGCTGACCACCGATGGTGGCGTGGTCGGCTATGGCGAGGCCTACAACGCCACCTTCTCGGCCCATGTTACCGCCCGGATGGTCGAGGACATGGCCGAGCGCTATCTCGTCGGCCGCGATCCGCACGACATCGAGAACTTCTTCCGCCGCGCCTATTCCTCCGGCTTCACCCAGCGCCCCGATGTGTCCGGCATGGGCTGCTTCTCGGCGCTGGAAATAGCCTGCTGGGACATTATCGGCAAGGAAGCCGACAAGCCGGTCTACAAACTGCTCGGCGGACAGGTGCACGAGACGCTGCGCTCCTACACCTATCTCTATCCGCACAGCGGCAGCGTCCACTCCGAGGACGCGCACGGCAAGAACGTCTACAACGATCCAGATCTCGCCGCTGCCTGTGCGCTCGAATATGTCGAGCAGGGTTTCAATGCCGTCAAGCTCGACCCGGCCGGCCCCTACACCGCCTTCGACGGCCACCAGCCGCGCCTCGTCGATATCGACCTGTCCACCCGCATGATCAAGGCGATCCGCGAGGCGGTAGGCACCCGCGCCGACATCCTGTTCGGCACGCACGGCCAGTTCACGGCGTCCGGCGCGCTGCGCATGGCGCGCGCCATCGAGCCCTACGATCCCTTGTGGTTCGAGGAGCCGGTGCCGCCTGATATGCCTGAGGTCATGGCCCAAGTGGCCCGCGCGACCTCGATCCCGATCGCCACCGGCGAGCGGCTGACGACCAAATTCGAGTTCGCCCGCGTCATCGAGAACCGCGCCGCGACCATCCTTCAGCCGGACCTCGGCCGCTCCGGCGGCATTCTCGAAACCAAGAAGATCGCCGCCATGGCCGAGGCCTACCACATCCAGATCGCGCCGCATTGCTATTGCGGACCGATCGTCGGTGCCGCCAACATCCAGCTGGCGGTAACGCTGCCCAACTTCCTCATCCTCGAATCGCTGAAGCAGTGGGACGGTTTCCACGCCACGCTGCTGAAGAAGAAGATCGAGTGGCAGGACGGCAAAATCATCCCGTCGAAGGAGCCCGGCCTCGGCGTCGAGCTCAACGAAGCGGTCTGCGACGCACATCCCTATACGGGCAAGGAATTGCATCTGCAGATGATGCAGACGCCGTTGATGCCGTGAGCGAAAGCTACGCCTTCATCGGTCTTGGCCATCTCGGCGGCAACCTTGCCGCCAGCCTGATCCGCAACGGCTTTGCCGTCACCGTCTTCGACCGTGACCCCCCCGCCGTCGCGCGCCGGGGGGCGCGCGGGGCCACAGCGGCAAGCAGCCCCGCCGAGGCCGCCGCACGGGCCGGCAACGCCATCTCCTGCCTGCCCTCTCCGAAGGTCAGCGAAGCCGTGCTGGCGGGCGCCGATGGTCTGCTGGAGGGCCTGCCCACAGGCGGCACCTGGATCGAGATGTCGACCAACGGCCGCGACGAGATTCTCCGCCTCGCGGCCCTCGCCTCGGCCAAAGGCATCGAGACGCTGGAATGCCCGGTCACCGGCGGCGTGCATCTGGCGGCGGCCGGAAAGATCACCGCGCTGGTCGGCGGCGATCCAGCGCTCTATGCGCGCCATCGCCCGGCAATCGAAGCGATGTGCGCGAAATCGTTCTTGATGGGGCCGGTCGGCTCGGCGGCGGTGATCAAGGTGATCACCAACATGCTCGCCTTCGTTCACCTCGTCGCCGCCGGCGAGGCGCTGATGCTGGCCAAGCGAGGCGGGCTCGACCTCGCCCAAGCTTATCACGCCATCGTCGCCTCCTCCGGCAACAGCTTCGTCCACGATACCGAAAGCCAGCTCATTCTCAACGGCTCCTACGATATCGGCTTCACCATGGATCTGGCGCTGAAGGACCTCAGCTTCGCGCTCGCCATGGGCGAACAGTCAGGCGTGCCGCTTGAGCTGGCGTCGCGCGTCAACGCGATTTTTCAGCAAGGCAAGGCCGCCTATGGCGGCGGCGCCTGGTCGACCCAGATCGTCAAACTGTTGGAAGATGCCGTCGGCACCGACCTGCGCGCACCTGGTTTCCCGGCCAAGCTCGAACTCTAACGCCGGCTGGATATTAAGCGATTTCAGCGAGTTGGCTGGATCGGCGGATTCATCTGAATCAATCCGTCAACGGCTTGATTCAGTATCTGAGCGTCAACGCACCCGGCAGGATCTCGAAGGTCGCGGGTATGCGTCCCGGCGACTCGCCGTCTATGTCGACCAGCGCGCCGTTCTTCTCGACATCGCCGAGCGGTTCGACCACCACTTTCCTGCCGCGCAAGATGGTGATCGCTGGATGGTTGCGGTGCCGGCCGCCATAGAGCAGCCGGATGTCCCAGATCAGCTTCAGCTTGCCGGCGGCGCGCAGGATGACGATGTCGAACTGCCCGTCGGTCAGTTCCGCATCCGGCGCGATCATCATGCCGCCGCCGAAGAATTTTCCGTTGGCGACCGCCACCAGCGCCATGCGCGCTTCGACGGGCGCGCCGTCGTCGACCGTGATCCTGACGTCCTGGAAGCGGTAGCGGATGAACTCGACCACGGTGCGCCACAGGAAAAGCGCCTTGGCCGACATCCTGCCCTTGCGCTTGTCGGCATTGACGGCGCGGTCAGTGGCGCCGGAAAGCCCCAGGCTGGCGATGTTGATGAAATGCCGGCTGGCCAGCGCGCCATGATCATCGATGTAGCAGATGCGCCCGGCATCGACCTTGCGACCCTTGGCTTCGGCCAACCGCTTCAGCACGGCATCCACCTCTTTCGGCAGGCCGAGCCCGCGCGCGAAGTCAATGCCGGTGCCGCACGGCAAGAGGCCGAGCTCGGTGGTCCGGCCGCTTTCCTGGAACGCCTGCAGCAGTCCATCGGCCACTTCGCTGGCGGTGCCGTCGCCACCGGCCGCGATCACCAGGTCGAAGCCAATCATCGCGAGATCGATTGCCAGCCTTTCGGCGTCACCTTCCGCCTGCGTTTCGCGCAGCTCGAATTCGCCGAAGTGCTTTTTCAGCGACGCGGCGACCTCAGGCCAGTGCCGTTTCAGCCGGCCCCCACCGGCAATCGGGTTGAGAACCACTCCGACTTTCAAGCAACCCTCCCGCAAGGACATCGAGCCGCTCGGCACCTCGAATCCTTTGCCGGCATTGAAGCCCGCACCGGCCGGCAGGGCAAGGGCCGAATGTCCACCGCTGCCGCCCATCATGGCGGATCGGAAAATCGCATTCCCTGGTTGATCCCCGATAATCCCGCTATCCACAGGCCTCAGGCCATTCCCCAGGCCCCTTACCCGGCGTAGGTTAAACCCATCTCAGGCGGCTACCGATCATCCAGCCGAAAGGCGAAGTGAAAGGCGGATTTCCTGAGGCCCGGACGGCCCGAAGCGAGAGCAGGCTTGCCTGTTTCGAGGGACGGAGCCGAGACCTACGGGGCCGCGGAAAGCGTGCCAACGCCGACGGCGGACCGATGCTGCCATGAAGGACGGCAAAAACCTTCGATGGTGCGCAGGGCAAAGCCCGCAAGGGTGGAAACCAGCGTGGTCCCGAACGGACGCTGCTCTCGGGCGGCGGACTGGCAGGACCGTCAAAATCAAGGCCGGCAAGGCGCGACGACTTTACGGAAGTTGCTGCCGCGACCGTGTCCTGATCTGACAGGGAGGCGCTGGGAGAAATCCCGGCGCCGACTGTCTTTTTGCCCCTCGATATCCTTCGCCGGCGATCTCGCGGGCGCCGCTTCACCGCGCGCTAAAATCGGTTAGTATCGCTGCGTCGTCAGAGTCTGTTTGCAAAGCGGACTCGTAGAGGGGGGATACTTCATGACGCTGATCCAGAAGCTTGCCGTCGCCTATGCTTTCCTGTTTTTCGGCGTCGTCGCCATTGGCTACATACCCGCGTTCAATGACGCTGGCGGCAATCTGTTCGGTCTGTTTTCGCTGCAATGGTATGACGACCTGCTGCACGCCTTCTCCGGCGTCTGGGCGCTGGCCGCCGCCTTCATCTCGCACCGCCAGGCGGTGTTCTATTTCAAGTTGTTCGGTTCGGTCTACCTGTTCGACGGCGTGCTCGGTCTGGTCACCGGTTCCGGCTGCCTCGATGCCGGCATCTTCATCAACGGCTTCCGCTCCCTCAACGATATCGAATTCCCGGCCCGCTTCTTCGCCAACCTGCCGCACCTGGTCATCGGTGGCTTCGCCGTCTATGTCGGTTTCCGGCTGGCCAGGCGCATACACGAACACTTCGCCACGGCCTGATCTGGCATGTTCCTGTTCCGCTGGCTGAAGCGCATCATCAAGACGATCCTGTGGGTGATCGTCCTCGTCATCCTCATCCCGATCGCCGGGCTGAGCTACGGCTTTCTGACGACGTCGTCGCTCGACAAGACGCCGCTGCCCGGAATTGCCGATGGCGCGCCGCCCAAGGCGCTGGCCGACAAGGTCCGCGCCGAGATCCCCTTCTACCAGCGGCCGGAGGAATCGACCTTCCTCACCTATCCGGAATGGGCGATCGTCTACGCCGCGCGCGAATATGCCGGCTTCGTCGACAAGGACCAGCCGAGCGGCTTTCCCTACTGGTCCTATGTCGGCCGCTTCTGGCAGGACTACGCCATGGTCATCCGCGCCAGTTCTGCCTACAAGTTCAACTACGCCAACCACCAGATGCTGGTCATCATCGGCACCAGCCACTCGATCGAGCATATATTGCAGTGGGCCTATGAGAACACGGTCGGCCGCATCACCGAGGCGACGACGGCCAAGCGCACCGCCGCCGACATCTATCAGGCCAAGCTGGCGGCGGACTATGCAGGGTTTCTCGACCAGGTGCCCTGGTATCAGTTCCCCTATGCCGAGAAGCGCGCCGGCCTGTTTGCCGTGCAGCCGGCGCCGGGAGACAGCTCGATCCGGACCAGCGAACGCAAGCTGGCGTTCGGCCTCGCCGACACCATCAAGCAGGGCTATGCCGACCTGATCACCAAGGCGCTCGCCGCGACGATGGACCCTGCCTTGCTCGACGTCCATGTCTGGGCCAAGGGACCCGTCGGCGAAGCCACCCGCAACGAGCCCGACACCTTGCTCGAACGCGACATGGGCGCTGACGGCACCATCTTCGTCACCAGGCGCTATCAGGTCTTCACCGAAATGATCCCGCGCCTGATCGACAAGGGCGTCTCCTTCGTCGAGATCGGCGGCAATGACGAGATCATGGTCACGGTGCTCTCCACCGATACGATCGCCATCCCTGAAGGCATGCGCATCCTGTTCAGCTATCCGCTCCCGGCCGATCAATCCACGCGCCGCACCGGGCTGACCGTCGCCGTGCGCAAGCTGCATCTCGTGCTGCCGGCGCTGATCAAGGCTGGCGCCAGGCTTGAACACGTCTACGACTACTGAGGCCTTTCGGCCACGCCCGGCCAGGATTATGCATTTCCTGGGCTCCGCCACGCCCATTCCACAATCGCGGCCAAATCCCGCCTTGTTCGCGCGCGAAGGAATGGGAAGAAATGGATGGGTTGCCGGGGGCATCTCGAAGGGACAAGACCGTGATCAAGACCGCCCTTGTCGCTATGACCATTGTCGGCTGCGACTGCGACGCCAAGCTTTGCGAATATATCGGCGAGACGCCGGCCAAGTGGTCGACCGTCGCCGAGTGCGAAGCGGCGATGAAGAGCCAGATGCTGCACGAGCGCAATTTCAACTATCCGCTCGTCTCCGGCATTTGCCGCACGAAGGGTTCGTCGTCCTCCTCGCAACTGGCCGCGACCGCGTCGCGCCCGGAGCTGAAGCCGGCCAGCCGCGTTGTCAGAACCGAAAGCCCGCTACCGCCTGAATTGAGCCACCGGCCGAGCGTCTCGGTCGGTTCGCCGACGACGGCCATGGAAGCCGACGCCGCCCGGCCCGTCGCCTATGAACAGGTGGTCGATGGCGGAACCGGCGTGCTCTATCGCACCAAGAACGGCTACGCCGTGGTCAAGACCGATCTCGGCCGCGCCGCCTCGGCGACCGCCGATGCCGCGAAACGCTCCGTGAACTGGCTGGCCGGCTTAGTGCCAAAGGGGCTGTAGTCCTGCTAGCGTCTCGGTTTGACGACCGCTTAATCAGGCAGGCACATAGGTCAACCTGATTACGTCATCGCCGATCAAATCGCTGGCCACAAAGCGAAGCGGCGGCCGGGGGCCGGCGAAGAATGGCTTGCCATGACCGAGCACGAACGGGTGGAGGTAGAGTTGATATTCATCGATAAGACCAAGGTCGGTCAGGCTTCGTGCCAGGTTTGGTCCGGAAACTGAAATCTCCCCGACGAGCTCAGCCTTAAGCCCACCTATCACCGCCTCGACGTCGTCCCCGACAAGTGTGGCGTTGGGGCCGAGCGACTTCAGAGAGCGCGACACAACCCACTTCGGTTGGCTCCGCCACGCCGCCGCGAATTCGTGCGCCTCCGCGCTCCATTCAGGACTGTCTTCGTCCCAATAACGCATGACCTCGTACATGCCGCGACCGTAAACACTGCCGCTCAAATTGCGCACTTGCTCTATCCAGTGACGAAAGATTGTCGGGCCTGACGGCATTTTCTGGTGGTCGACATAGCCGTCGAGGGACTGGTTCATTCTGAAAATGAGCTTCGCCATGCTGCAGGATCTCCAACATCCGGATCGTCAGAATAACTTGAGCCGCCGTTATGCAAAAGTATGGATTCCCCCCCGAAACCCAAACTGAGAGACGAGCCTAGTCCCGCTGCAGCTTGACTTTCAGGCTCTGCCAGAACTTGTCGATAAGCGGCTTTTCGGTCGCTGCATCCTCGCCGGCAACGCGGGTGATGAACAGCAGCCCCCGATCGGCCAGGCCGAAGCCGACGATCTCGAAATCGGCGGTGTCGGTGCGTGTCTTCACCTCGGCGCGAATCCCGGTCAATTCCTTGCCGTCGGCGAGTTTGCGCGTCGTCGGCTCCTGCGTCAGCTTGGCGCCGGCCTGCACCGATTCCTTGGTCATCTCCTGCAGCATCAGCTGGTTGAGCGACACCGGGTTCATCGTGCCATATTCCTGCACGACGACGATCGTGCCGAGAGCCGACGCCATCAGATACTGCGTGATATCATCGCCGAGATCGGTCTTGGTCACCGAAATGCTGCTGGGGTGAACGAAGGAGAAAACGCTGCCGGAAAAGGTGGCGAAGTCGTTGCGCTCGAGCGTCACCTTGCTGTGCTTACCGCCGGGTAGCGTCACATCAGTGCTCTCGCCGGGATCGATATCGATCGTTACCCCGTCGATGGTCAGCTTGAAGGCTTTGAGATCCTCGCCCCCGGCCGGTCCAGCGCACAGCGCGATGAGGGTGAATGCCGCCGCCGATACCATGCGCATGGCTGTTCTCCTGCTTCTTATGCCACCCCGCTCAGCGCCTTGATGGCACGGTAGAAGGTCGAGGAAAACAGTTCCGTAGGGTCATACTGCCGCTTCGCCGCCAGGAAGGCCGGCAGTTCGGGATAGGAGGCCAGCAATTCCCTGGCCGTATAATGCAGCTGGTAAGGCAGGAAGAAGCGCCCGCCATGCTTGATCGTCACGTCGATCAGCGCCCGCGTCAGCGCGCGCATCCTGGCATTGCCGTCGGCATCGGTCGGCTGGTTGATGTAGAGCACTAGCGAATAGGCTGGCTCCGGCGCGTAGGTCAGCGCCACATCCTCCTTGTGGACGATGCGCACCGAAGCATTGAGCACCGGCAGCGTCTGGTTGCGCAGGATCTCGCGCGCTTCCGCGATGAATTCGACATAGGCGGCACGTGGAATAAAATATTCGTGCAGGATGTCGGTCTCTTCTATTTGATCGTTGAAGAGATAGGGCACCGAATCATGCATCGGGTTGTTGCGGGTGACGAGACAGGCCTCGCCCTCGGCCATGGCCGAAGTACGCGCCACCGTGCAGCTTTCGAATTTCGGCTCCAGCGTCTTTTCGGTGAACCACTTCAACTCCTGGAACAGGCTGCCCCATTTCGCCAGGTTGATGATCACCCGCTTCAACCCGACTGAACCCGGCTCGCCGATCTCAGGCTGATCCGCCGGCGGCTGCTCCGCCACCTTGTCGTAACGGTAGACGATCATATCCTCGAGGAAATTGCCGGGCGCCGTCGACAGATGGCCGTAGAACAGGCCGATATTCTTGTTCGGCTCCAGCACCTCGGCGAAGAATTTCGGAAAATCGTCCGATCTGATGATTTCGCGCGAGGTCCGGTAGACGGCGTTTTCGACGATATCGAGCGTCGCCTCCAGCACCACGCCGAACAGGCCATAGCCGCCGACGACGTGGCGGAACAGATCGGTGTTCTCGGTGGGCGAGCAGGTCGTCACCGAGCCGTCGGCCAGCATCACTCGCATCGAGCGGATCGAGCCCGCCACCGACCCTGCCTGGTGGTCCATACCGTGCGCATTGACCGACAGCGAGCCGCCGACCGAGAAGATGTCGGTCGACTGCATCGCCTTCACCGCAAAGCGCGGATGCAGAAGGTTCTGGATGTCGTGCCAGCGCGCGCCCGGCTGCAAGGTCATGGTCTTCGCCGCCGCATCCACGGTCACATTGTTGAACTTTCTGAGGTCGAGTACCAGCGCGTTGTCGTCGAAGGCATGCCCGCCCATCGAATGGCGGATGGCGGCCAGTGAGACTTTCAGGCCATTGGCACGCGCGAAGGCCAGCGCATTGGCGATGTGCTCGTCCTCGCTGACCTCGACGACGCCGTAGACCGGCGTCATCGACAGGCCGCTGGCATCGTTGATGTCGCCGCCTTTTGCCGACCAGGGCAGCGACGCATCGAAGGCCGGCGCATTGTCCAGCGGCTTCAAAGGCAACGCGAAGCCGTCGATATCGGCTATCCGTCCGGCGTTCTTCGGCCCCGAAGGCGCGCGCGCCAGCCGCGCCACGGTGTTGCCGCCCCACAGCACCGCGCCACCTAGGACAGCCGCACCCAGCAGCAATCGCCGCGACAGGCGAAACCCTTTTTGTTCGTCGGCCATGAATATCCCCCGTTGGCCAAGGGATAGCGCGGCTTTTTGGCAAAAACCATAGCGATGCCGCCGGACAGCGTTCCGCCGGCCGGCCCTGGGGTCCAGCCGGAAGACCTCATCCAGGTCGCCCGGCATCGAGGGGCGAGGCATGAAAATGGCCGATCCCCGGAGGGACCGGCCATGAGTGGAACAGGGTTTGAAAAATCCGGTCAGCAGGTCTGCCGACGCACGATGCTCTCGCGTTACGAGGCCTTCTTGATCGACGTCACGATGCCGGTCTTGTCATCGACAGTCACCGCCACCTTGGCGCCGACCTTCAATTTCCCGATCGTCGCTTCCGGTGACAGCTGGTAGATCTTGCCGTCGTCGAGGGTGATCGACTTGGTCGTCGGGTCGACGGCCTGGATCGTGCCCTGAACGGTCGCGGCATAGGCCGTGCCGAGGAAGGCGAGCAGAGCGGCGGTGGTTGCGAGGGTCTTCTTCATGGGGTGCACTCCGTGCTGTTTCACTTTTCCGGGCCGCCTTGGGAAACGACAGCACCGGACGGCCTTAAACTGGAACGGAAGCGCTCGCTCCGCAAATCACGTTGGGTGAATTTTTGCAAACAATATCATAGGCTTAATTCCGACACATTGTCTGCGACCGAGATCATTTCAGGCCGCTTCGGCTCCCCCAATGAGCGGACTTCTGTCCGCGAAAAGAGTCGTTTAGCCGGATTGTGGCGGGCGGTTTCGATCACGGCGCGGCCGCCGCAATCCGTCTCAAGCGGCATCACGAAACAGACTGCCGACCGGTCATCGATACACATTTTGTTTCATGGATCAGCTCAACTCGCCGCTCCGAAGTGGATGAAACTCGCGCTCCGGTTGCAAATCGGGAACGGATGCAGGATGGTGCGCCGTTACGATGAAAGGGGGCCTTCCATGAAACTTGCAGTCCGGACCGCGATGTCCCTGATGCTGGCGCTTGCGCCGGGGTCCGCCTGTGCGCAAGGCGCGGATCCGGGCGATGACAAGACGATTATGTTTACCGAGGACGATCCCGAGATGGCGGCAGCGACAGCGCAGGCGCTCGCCAGCCTGGATGAATTCCTGGCACTGTCCGAGGCTCCTTCCTCCGACACCGACAGGTTCAAATTGAAGGTCAAGGTGCGCGACGGCAACGTCAGCGAGCACTTCTGGGTCATCCCGTTCCGCCGCACTGAAACAGGCTTTGTCGGCATATTGGCGAACCAGCCGGAGCAAGTGCGTAATGTGGTCCTCGGGCAGAATATAGAATTCACCCGAAACGATATTTCCGACTGGGGCTATATGCGCGCCGGCCATCAGGTCGGCAGCTTCACCGTCTGCGTTATGTTCAACAAAATGTCGAAAGAGGAGGCGGACACCATGCGCGACCAATACGGCTTTGACTGCTGACAGCGAGGCCCAACTAATCGATCTCGTCCTTCGCGCCGATCTTGCGCACAAGTGCCGCCGTCGCCAGCATCGCGCCCATGTCCGATATCATCGGCGCGACATGCGTGGTGTAATCGAGCGGCACCGAAATATCCGGCAGCTCGAAGAAGTTCTTCGTCTGCGGCAGCAGCAGGAACCCATCGCTGCCATTGAGCGCGACACGGGCCGGATCGTCCGGCCAGGTTTCGCCAAGCCATTTCAGCGCCTGCGCCAGCCGGCCGCTCACCAGTGGCTGTGCCGCCCCGAGATTGTCGGTGCGGAACTCGTACGCGGCGTCGAGCGCCACGTCGCCACTGGACAGCTCCTGCAGCTTGCTGGCGAATATGCCGCGAAAGAAACTGATGACCGCGTTGGTCCGGCGCGTCGCCACCAATATGCCGGGGAACGGCGCGATGGTCTCGAAGGCGACGATGACGCCCTGAAAGGCCGTCGACGAGCCCTTGCCCGACCCTTCCCGCAGATGCGCCTCGTAGAGCTCGAACGGAAACCCTTCGTAGCGGCCCGCGACGATGTCGTCGAACGCCTGCCGGTTGAACGGACCAACCGCCGTGCGCGGCAACCGGTCGAATGAATTCGGCGTCACGCCATGCTGGTAGCGCATGTCGGCGATGAAGCCGAAGATGATCGGCAACAGCGTCTCGCGGAACGATTGCTGCAGCCGCGTCGCCGGTTTCCTGGCCTGGAAATAGAGCAGGATCGAAGCCGCGAAGCCGATGACATACAGGAACACATGCGGCGTCGAGACCCATTGCTCGTTGGGGTCGGCGACCTTGTTGAACAGCCAGGCGACCAGCACCACGGCCACCAGCACCAGGCCGACGAACACCGGCACCCGCCAGCGCACCTGCCTGACCGCCGACGCCCTCGCCGCTTCATAGGCCGCGATGTCTTTCCGGATGCCGGCGATGACCGTTTCGCTCGGCATGAAATCCGCTGTTTCCACCGCTATCCCCCGCAATCCTGCCTCTGCGGGAGCATGATAGTCGGTTTTGCAGGGGCCGCCAGACGTTTAAGCGGGTACGCCTTGATCGGTTGGTGGAGAAGGGAAGATCGCTTTCAGTCGCCCCTCGACCTTGTCACGCACTCGGCCCTCCAAAGCCTCCACCAACACCAGCCGCTCATGGTCGCCGGCGCGCAGGCGCATGAAGGGATGCAGCCGGTAAGACGCGATCGTCCCGCGCGTACCGGCATCGGCACTGACATCGACAGTGAGGATAGAACCGATGCGACCCGGCCATGGCTGGCGGGCGAAGGCGGTGCCGAGGAAATCGCCAAGTCCATAAGCGACCACCGTCTTGTCGATCCTTTCCACCGGCTGCACGACATGGGCGTGATGGCCGGCGATCAGTCCGACGCCCTGCCCGGCCAGCCGCCTGGCCAGCGCCCGCGTCTCGGCACGCGGAAAATGCCGGAACTCCCAGTCCCAATGCGGCACGGCGCAGAGAAGATCCAAGCCAGCGCGCGGCCAGCCCGTCGGATCGCTGTCCATCGAAACGCGCCCCGCAAACAGTTTTTCATCGGCGTTGCGCCACAGCGTGAATGCGGCGAAGCCGATATCAAGCGGTCCGACCTGGACAGGCACCACCGGGCCATTGGCGGCCAGGCCGACCGTGCGGATGCCGAGCCGCTGCAACGCCGCCACCGTCTCGTCGAAACCGGCGACGCCCTGATCCAGCACATGGTTGTTGGCCAGCGACAGCACGAGCCTTTCTCGCGCAATACCAACCGCCGCCAGCGCCTCGGCCAGAAACAACTCGCTCATCGCATGATGCGTGCCGAGCCTTGTGCCCAGCGCCGCGCTTGGTCTGTCCACCACGGGGCTTTCGCAATTGCCGATCACCAGATCGGCAGCGCCGAGCAGCGCCTTGATCGCCGGATCGCAATCCGGCGCGCTGCGGTTGGCCACCGCCGAGATGTCCCCGACAAAGGCAAGCCGCATTGTCTGCCTCGGCGGCGGATCCATAAGCGTCCCAGCCATCAGCGCAAAGTCTTGCACGTCGCCGGCCAGAGACGGCTTCAAGAAACGCGGCAGCCAGGACAGTTTGTAGGAAAACGGATAATTCGACACGCGATGCCCAATTGTTTGCCCTGTGTAGACCGTCCGGCGGGCGGGTTGAAGCGCAGCGCTGCAAATGGTGTATATCTGCGCTGCGCGACAAATATTGGGGGAAAAGATGACACGACTGGCAGGCCTGCTGACCGCTTTCATTTTGCTCCTGCCGCTGTCTTCCGCGTCGGCGGCAATGCCCGAAGCGGCTACCCGACTGTTCGAGGCGAAGAGCGTGGCCGCGCGCGACGCTGCCCTGTCGATGCTGGAGGCCGCCGCGCCAAACGACCCGGCATCCGCCTATGCGGCCGGGGCGGGCGAGTTCTTCACCGCATTGGAGATCCTGGCCACCGGCCTGCACCGCCATGGTTTCGAAAGCCCGCAGTCCTTCATGCTGCCACTGATGCGGTTGCCGGTGCCCGACAATCCCAATCCCGAGCCGCTGACTTACGAGCAGTTCCGCGCCATCCTGGTCGGCTTCCGCGACCGGCTGGAAAAATCCGCGGCGACGTTTGCGTCGGTGCCGGCGAACGCCGATATCGGCATGGCGATCGATCTCACCCGTGCGGGCATAGACCTCAACGAGGACGGCACCATCGCTCCGGACGAGAGCATGGCGGCGATCATCGCCGCGTTGTCCCGTGGCGGCATTACATCGGACGACGCCGTCCCCACGCTCACCTTCCGTTTCGACCGCGCCGACGGGTACTGGCTGCAGGGCTATGCCGAGTTCCTGATGGCCCAGGCCGATTTCTGGCTGGCGCATGATTTCAGGAGCACCTTCGACGGCTCGTTCCACATGCTGTTCCCGCGCGCCAAGCTGCCGTTGCAGGATATTCTGGTGCCGCCGGCCGGCGACATGGGCTCGAGCATCTTCTCGTCGGAATGGCGCATCGCCGATTTCATCTCGATGGTGCATCTCATCAACTGGCCGGTGGTCGAACCGGAGCGCCGGCAAGCGGCGCGCCGCCACCTGCTGGAAATGATCCGGCTGTCGCGCGAGGACTGGAAGGCGATCCGCGCCGAGACCGACAATGACCGCGAATGGCTGCCTGGACCGCAGCAGAAGGGCGAGAACCCGCTCACCGGCCTCGAAGTCGGCGAGGAGCAGGTTCAGGCCTGGCTCGCCGCCCTGACCATGGCCGAAGATCTCCTGGAGGGCCGCAAGTTGCTGCCGCATTTCCGCGTCACCGCCGGCACGGGCCTTGGCATCAACATGAAGCGCTTCTTCGATGACCCGAAAAACTTCGATCTGGTGCTGTCGATCACCGGCCCGGCCATCGCGCCCTACCTCGAAAGCGGCGAGCTCGTCACCAGCAGCGATTTCGACCAGATCCAGCGCCAGTTCGGCGGCGGCGGGTTTCTGACCTTTGCGCTCTGGTTCAACTGAGGGCGGGATGTTGAGGCTCTTCCGCAGGGGAAATCTTGGCAAGACCGGCAACATTTTTACTGGAAACAGGCGCCTTTCCCAAGCGATGTCTGCTGGCAGTCACCTCACTGCAGATGCCGCGCGAAGGCGCTTCGCAAAAATTAGCAGCGGCTGTTTTGCTTGACTCGGCCGCCAAAAACAGGCAGCAAAACCAGGTCGGAAGGGCGACAACACCACTTTCCTGGCCGTGGACGAAGGCTGATTTGGCCAAAATCCACATCTCGTCGTTGGTTTTGAGAGGAATTGATTAACCAACTTTGTCCATATTTTGAAGCAATTGGCAACCAACTACAGACGCGGCAAACGCGTCGGGGACCACCTGGGATCACTCACAGAATGGTCGTCGCGGCTCTCAAGGCCACGTACGGGGAAACCGATTGAAGCGAGATTGGTTGCATGGCGTTGTTGAGTACACATAAAAAAAACCGGGGACAGCGTGAGGGCGGCGAGTTCGTCGATGCTCCGCGTTCCTCTTCCTTCAACGCTGGCCGGGTGGCCCGCTGGGTCGCACTGCCCTGCGTCAGCACTGCCATCGGCCTTTGGCTGATCGGCACCATGGCCGGCCTCAGTTCCGTCGGCGCCTCGCTGTCGGCGACTTCGGTTGGCCTGCCCCAGACGCTGTCCATGCCGGGATCGCTCGCATTTACCGATCCGCTGAAACAGCACTTCTTGAAAGCACCCTTCGTGCTGGCCAATGCCAATGGCGGCACTCAGGCCCTGCATGATCATTCGGTGCAGTGCGGTGCCAGCTGTTTCAAGCTGGCCAGGGTAAGCTCACGGGCGGAAAAGTCCGAACGCCTTGTAGCGCAGGCAAAGCCGATGCCAGCCGCCGTGAAGTCGAAGGCGCAGGAGCGCTTCGAACGCATGGAAGCGTCGCTTTCGCCGATGAAGCTGGCCGCTGCCTTTGCCGACGCCGGAAAGCCTGCCGCCACTGCCAACACGCGCCCGGTGATCTCCACCGTCGCACCGCGAATTGCCGAGGCGTCGCTGGTGCCGTCCGTCCAGGTCACGGCCAGCCTGTCCGATAACATGCCAGTTCCGGCGGCCGAACGTTTCGCCCGGCTGGATACCGGCTCGGTGGTCGTGCAGACCGCACCGCAGCCGATGGGCTTTGCCCAATCTGATACGCCAGACAATTCGCAGTTGGCACTTGCCCTCGTGCAGTCGCTGCCGGTCGACGCCGGGGCGTTTGCCTCACCGCTGCCGATCGAGGAATCGTCAGCCGATGTCGCGGTTTCCCCCGTCGAAACCCAGCAGGATCAACCCGGTGATGCCGCCTCGCTGCCGGACGCGCTGACCAACGACGTGCCGTTGCCGACCCGCCGCCCGCAATTCGACCCGCCGCAGCCCAAAATCGTCCAGCAGCAGCCTAAGCCCGTTCAGCAGCCCAAATCTGTTCAGCAGCTCAAGCCCGCCCAGCAATCGAAGCCGGCACGCGAGACGGTCCAGCAGGCCCAGCCGGCGAAACCGACGCGGCAAGGCCGGCCAGCCGATGGCGGCGATGTGCTGGCCTATGCTAAGCCCGACACGCCTTCGGGCGGCCTTGGCAAGGCGTTCAGAAATCTGTTCAACTCGCCGGGATCCAGAAGCGGAGCCGGAAATGGCGTCGCCGTCTACGATATCAGCGCCGGCACCGTCTACATGCCTGACGGCTCAAGGCTCGAGGCTCATTCTGGCATCGGCGCCATGACGGACCAGCCGCGTTATGCCGACCAGAAGAACCGCGGACCGACACCGCCCAACACCTACAATCTGTCGCTGCGCGAGACGCGCTTCCACGGAGTGGAGGCCTTGCGCCTGACACCGGCCGATGGCCGCAACAAATACAATCGCGACGGCTTTCTGGCCCATACCTACCTGCTTCGAGGCCGCTACGGCCAGTCGAGCGGTTGCGTCGCCTTCAAGGACTATGCGCGCTTCCTCGCCGCCTACAAGAAGGGCAAGATCAAACGCCTTGTCGTGGTGCCGCGCCTGAACGGGTCGGCGACGCAGGTCGCATCAGCCGCCAGGGGCGTGTAGCGACAAGAGGCTTTCGGCCGCACCTTCCCGCCTGCTCCTGACAGCCTGCTGTCAGGAGCAGCGCTGTTCGGCACGCCTCTCCCCACCGCGCTCTTTCCATTTTGGCCAGGAAATCCCATATTCGGGACATGGCCAAATCCCCCGATAAGAAAACGCCGCCGACGGCGAACGACGACCGCGCCGCGCCGAAGCGGCGCAGCCCGCTGACCGATTTCCTCGACGCCTCCGAGCCGCTGCACAAAGGCGGTTTCGCCGAGATGCCGCAGCCGGAGCTCTCTGGCACGCCGCTGACCGGTTCGATCGCGGATTGGGCCGAGCAGATCGAGCAGGAAGCCGAAAACGAAGGACGTCTTGTCGGCAAGGGCGACGGCGGCAAATCGCCGAAGCCGTCGAAGAAGATACCCGAGCGCTCAAGCTCGCCGGGACGCAGTTCGCGCGGCACCTCGATGGGTGGCGCGGCGTCAGCCAGGGAGCGCACGGCAGCCGGCCTCAACCCGGTCGCCGGTCTCGACATCTCGCTGGAAGACGCCGAGACGATGGCCTCGGGCAGCGTCACCGCTACCGTCGCCGCGCTGTCGGCGCTGATCGAATCCGGCAATCCGCTGCACAAGGACGGCGTGCTGTGGACGCCGCACCGCCCTGCCCGCCCCGAAAAATCCGAAGGCGGCATTGCCATCAAGATGGTTTCGGATTTCGAGCCGGCCGGCGATCAGCCGACCGCGATCAAGGATCTGGTCGAAGGCGTCGACAACAACGACCGGACCCAAGTGCTGCTCGGCGTCACCGGCTCCGGAAAAACCTTCACCATGGCCAAGGTGATCGAGGAGACGCAGCGCCCTGCCTTGATCCTGGCGCCGAACAAGACGCTGGCGGCGCAGCTCTATTCCGAGTTCAAGAAATTCTTCCCGGAAAACGCCGTCGAGTATTTCGTCTCCTACTACGACTACTACCAGCCGGAAGCCTACGTCCCGCGCACCGACACCTTCATCGAGAAGGAATCCTCGATCAACGAGCAGATCGACCGCATGCGCCATTCGGCGACGCGTTCGCTGCTCGAGCGTGACGACGTCATCATCGTCGCCTCGGTGTCCTGCATCTACGGTATCGGCTCGGTCGAGACCTATACGGCGATGACCTTCCAGATGCAGATCGGCGATCGGCTCGACCAGCGCGCGCTGCTCGCCGATCTCGTCGCCCAGCAGTACAAACGGCAGGACATCAATTTCGTTCGCGGCTCGTTCCGCGTGCGCGGCGACACGATCGAGATCTTCCCGGCCCACTTGGAGGATCGCGCCTGGCGCATTTCAATGTTCGGCGACGAGATCGAGCAGATCACCGAATTCGACCCGCTGACCGGCCAGAAGACCGGCGAGCTGAAAAGCGTCAAGATCTACGCCAATTCGCACTATGTGACGCCGCGCCCGACGCTGAACCAGGCGATCAAGTCGATCAAGGAAGAGCTCAAGCACCGGCTGGTCGAACTCGAGCGCGCAGGCCGCCTGCTCGAGGCGCAGCGGCTGGAACAGCGCTGCCGCTTCGACCTCGAGATGCTGGAAGCCACCGGTTCCTGCGCCGGCATCGAGAACTATTCGCGCTATCTCACCGGCCGCCAGCCGGGTGATCCGCCGCCGACGCTGTTCGAGTACATTCCCGACAACGCGCTGGTCTTCATCGATGAAAGCCATGTCACCGTGCCGCAGATCGGCGGCATGTATCGCGGCGACTTTCGCCGCAAGGCGACACTGGCCGAATACGGCTTCCGTCTGCCGTCCTGCATGGACAACCGGCCGCTGCGCTTCGAGGAATGGGATGCCATGCGTCCGCTTTCGGTCGCCGTCTCGGCGACCCCTGGCGGCTGGGAAATGGAGCAGGCCGGCGGCGTCTTCGCCGAACAGGTCATCCGCCCGACCGGCCTGATCGATCCGCCGGTCGAGGTTCGCCCGGCCAAGACCCAGGTCGACGATGTCGTTGGCGAAATCCGCGACACCACCAAGGCCGGCTACCGCACGCTGGTCACGGTGCTGACCAAGCGCATGGCCGAGGATTTGACCGAATATCTGCATGAGCAAGGCATCCGCGTCCGCTACATGCACTCCGACATCGACACGCTGGAGCGCATCGAGATCCTGCGCGATCTGCGCCTCGGCGCCTTCGACGTGCTGGTCGGCATCAACCTGCTGCGCGAAGGCCTCGACATTCCCGAATGCGGCTTCGTCGCCATTCTCGACGCCGACAAGGAAGGGTTTCTGCGCTCGGAAACCTCGCTGATCCAGACCATCGGCCGCGCCGCCAGAAACGTCGACGGCAAGGTCATCCTCTATGCCGACCAGGTGACCGGCTCGATGGAACGGGCGATGGCCGAAACCAACCGCCGCCGCGAAAAGCAGGTGGAATGGAACGAGGCCAACGGCATCACGCCGGAATCGGTCAAGTCGCGCATCTCCGACATTCTGGATTCGGTCTACGAGAAGGACCACGTCCGCGCCGACATTTCGCAGTTCACCGACAATGCCGGCGCCATGATGGGCAACAACCTCAAGGCCCATCTCGACGCGATGGAAAAGCAGATGCGCGATGCCGCGGCCAATCTCGACTTCGAGAAGGCGGCTCGTATCCGCGACGAGATCAAGCGTCTGCGAGAGATGGAACTGTCCATCTCCGAAGACCCACTGGCCAAATACGCCGATATGGAAAGCCCGGCCTCGGGTCGCGAAAAAGGCAAGCACAACAAGGGTGTGGCCAAACACCGTACAGCTGAGGAACAGGAGCGTTTCCGCAAGCTCGACGCGGCACAGGCCGCAGAGGAAGCCGCCAGGGCCGCCCGGCCCAACCTCTTCCGCAAACCAGCGCTCGACGAAATGGGCGCCGATGGCGCCGTACCGGTAAAGAAGCCGCTGTTTGCCAAGCCTTCGATCGACGATATGGGCCCTGGCACCGACATGACGACACCGTCAGGCGCCGTATCGCGCTCGCTGTTCAAGAAACAGTCGGCGCAGGAAGCGCACGGCTCCGACTTCGGCATTCCGGGCGACGCCACCAAGCCGCTGTTCAAGAAGAACTCGCTGGATGAGATGACGGTCAGGCGCACGGAAAAGCCGGTCGAAGGAAAAGTGCCGGCCAAGCCACAGCCGATCTCCCCCCAAGTGGGGGAGATGTCCGGCAGGACAGAGGGGGGCGCGAAGGAACACGACGGCAAACCAATCGTCCGCCAACGCGCCGGCATCGGCTCCTACGAGGATCCAAGCGACGCTCGCCGCGAAAAGCGCAGGCCCGGCAAGACCGGACGGCCGGGGAAGTAGTTCATTCAAATGCCGGCAGGACAGCGCCCCCCTCTGTCCTGCCGGACATCTCCCCCACGAGGGGGGAGATTGGCAGCTTCAGCGCTTCGCTCCCTCCTGGACCGCCCACTTGCCACCAGCCTCGCCTTTGGTGTAATCGCTCCGCACACTCGAACGTCTTGAAAGGAGGGCTCACGTGTTTACGTTTCATCGTCACCATCGTCAGCGTGGCCCGATTTCTGCCCTGCGAGCTTGCTTGCAGGGCTGACCAGGGACGGTCCGGGTTTTTCCCGCTTCGATTTTTTGGTCTGCCCTTCGTGGTGTTGCAACGCCGAGCCTGATGGCCAGCCTGCGCACCGTCAAAGTGCATTGAACCGGACTTTTCCTCCGGCAAGACCAGAGAAATCAAAATGGCC
The DNA here is from genome assembly GCF_040322475.1 of Mesorhizobium sp. M0140. Lineage (NCBI taxonomy): Bacteria > Pseudomonadati > Pseudomonadota > Alphaproteobacteria > Hyphomicrobiales > Phyllobacteriaceae > Mesorhizobium > Mesorhizobium sp. M0140. Next base: position 27,508 of record NZ_JAMYTM010000008.1, read on the forward strand.
CTGATCAGCCTCAAATCCCTCGGCGTCACCATGAGTGCGCCGCTGTTTGCCAATCTCGACCTCACCATCGGCTCCGGCGACCGGCTCGGCATTGTCGCCGCCAATGGCCGCGGCAAGTCGACCTTGCTGAAATGCCTGACCGGCGAGATGGAGCCGACCTCCGGTGACATCACCCGCACGCGCGGCCTGCGCGTCGGTCATGTCGAGCAATCCGTTGCCCCGGCCCTTCTCACCCGCAGCTTCCATCAGGTAGTGGCCGACGTCTTGCCGCCCGAGCAGGCTGAAAGCGAGCTGTGGCGCGTCGACGTGGTTCTCGATTCACTCGATGTGCCGGAGCCCATGCGCGAGCGGCCAATGCAGGCGCTGAGCGGCGGCTGGCAGAGACTGGCGCTGATCGCCCGCGTCTGGGTGACCGATCCGGACGTGCTGCTGCTCGACGAGCCGACCAACCATCTCGACCTTGCTCGCATCAGCCAGTTGGAAACCTGGCTCAACGCATTGCCGCGTGAGGTGCCGGTCGTCATTGCCAGCCACGACCGCGCCTTTCTCGACGCCACCACCAACCGGACGCTGTTCCTGCGCCCGGAACAGTCGCCGGTGTTTGCCCTGCCCTACTCCCGCGCCAGGCTGGCGCTCGACGAGGTCGATGCTTCGACGGAGCGCAAGTTCCAGCGCGACATGAAGGTGGCGCAGCAATTGCGCCGACAGGCGGCCAAGCTCAACAACATCGGCATCAATTCGGGCAGCGATCTGCTGACGGTCAAGACCAAGCAACTCAACCAGCGGGCCGAAAAACTAGAGGAAGCGGCGAACCCGGCGCATCGCGAGAAGTCGGCGGGTGCCATCAAACTGGCCAATCGCGGTACCCACGCCAAAGTGTTGATCACGCTCGACGACGCGGCTGTCGAAACACCCGATGGCACGCTGCTGTTTCGGACCGGCAAGCGCCACATCTGCCAGGGCGACCGCATCGTGCTGCTAGGCCGCAACGGCGTCGGCAAGTCGCGCTTCGTCACCTTGATCCGCAATGCCATTGTCGAACCGGACACGGTGCGGAATGTGAAGGTGACGCCGTCAACGGTGCTCGGCTACAGCGATCAGGCGTTGTCGGGCATCAGCGGCGACGACACGCCGCTGGCGATGGTCTCGCGCCGCTACGATGTCGGCGAGCAGCGCGCACGGTCCTTGCTGGCCGGCGCCGGCGTGGTCATCGAGATGCAGGAGAAAAAGATCGGCGTGCTGTCCGGCGGCCAGAAGGCGCGGCTGATGATGCTGGCGCTGAGGCTCGCCGATCCCAACTTCTATCTGCTCGACGAGCCGACCAACCATCTCGACATTGACGGCCAGGAAGCACTGGAAGCGGAACTGCTGGCACATCAGGCCAGCTGCGTGCTCGCCTCGCACGACCGCTCCTTCATCCGCGCCATCGGCAACCGCTTCTGGCTGATCGAGAAGCGGCGGCTGACCGAAGTCGAGGATCCCGAGGATTTCTTCCGCGAGGTGGCCGAAACGGCAGGATGAGGCCAAGGGAGGTCGACTGGAATGTAAATTATTTGCTTACAGACCTTGCGTCTTGTAAGCAAACTGTTTACATTTATCCATGATCAAGTCCTTCAAGAACAAGGCGCTGTCGGACCTCTTTCAAACCGGAAGGACCGGCAAGATCGACGCCAAGATGCACAAGCGCATTCTTGTCCGGCTTGACCGCCTGGAAGCTTCGGAGAAGCCGGAGGAAATGAACCTTCCCGGCTTCGATTTCGACCCGCTGAAAGGCTTCGATCCAATCCGCTACACGGTCCACGTCAACGGTCCGTGGTGCATCACATTCGAGTTCGACGGCAAGGACGCCGCCCGCGTCGATTTCGAGCAATATCACTGAGGCGGCCAGACTGGAGAAGTTCGACTTATGACCGTGCACGAGCCGACGCGTCCTATTGAGCGTTGTCCCTCCCACCCGGGAGCGCTGCTTGAGGACATTATCCCGGCAACTGGAAAGACCAAGGTGGAAATTGCAAATCTGCTCGGGATCTCCCGGCAGCAGCTCTATGACATCATCCGCGAAAAGAAGCCGGTTTCGCCGGCTGTGGCCGCTCGCCTCGGGAAGCTGTTCGGCGACGGCGCCGCGATTTGGCTTCGAATGCAAGCGGCTTTCGATGCTTGGCACGCAGAGCGTGAAGTTGATGTTTCAGCGATCCCTACGCTCAGGGTTGCGTAGGTCCGCACGGCAGCATTCGGACAGACCATCAGACGCCGCGATAAAAAATCTCGACGGTCTGTCGGATAGCCTCAGCCCGTCGCGTCCTTGGGATGCCGACACGATGATGCCGGCGCCAACCCAGGGAGAATTATCATGTCGGTTCTTTCATCCATCGGTCGCGTCGCAACCCGATATGCGGCAGCGCGCGCTCGTCACCGCAGCGAGCGCATCCTGCTTTCACTGCCAGCCTCGCTGCGCAAGGATATCGGCTTTCCGGACGTCTTCGACGCGCAGAACGGCCGCCGCCCCTGACCTCGCGAGGCGCCAGTCAGTCATGCGTATCACCTGAAAGCGGTGTCGCCTGCATCGATACGCGTTTTTCGAAAGCCTCGAACCAGTGCGTCAGCCGCGCCCGCGAGCGAAAAGGCGGCAGGTGGCGGAACGCCATCCAGGACAGCGTGGTGGCCAAGGCGATGTGGCCGACATGGAGCGGCTCGTCGTCCAGCGTGCTTTCGATCCAGTCGTAGCTCGCCTCGATCTTTTCCCGGTATCCGTCGGCGAGAGCGCTATAACGCAGCAGTTCGGGTCTTCTTTCCGTCTCCCAGCGCAAAGCGATGCCTGTCTGCGCGAGGCCCTGGGCAACCGACTGCAGCCGCAACGCCTGCCAGCGCGCTTCGCCGTCCTGCGGCAGCAGCTTGCGGCCGTCATGCAGTGTGTCGAGATAGGCGCAGATGACATCGGAATCGAAGATCGGCGACGCATTTGGCCGCAACAGCACCGGCACCTTGCCAAGCGGATTTTCGGCGTAGACATCGGCGTTGCGCAGGGTCGGACTGGTCTCATGATGGATGACCTCCAGCCGATCGGCAATGCCGGCCTCATGGGCAAAGACGAGCGCCTTGCGCGCGAAGGGTGAGTGGGTCTGATAGTAGAGGATCATTGTCGTCCCGGGGTTGAAGAGGCGTTCGCGTGATCCATCTGTTCTAGCCTGCGAGCCGAGAGAATTGCGCTCTGATTGGGCGCCGCCGACGCAAGTTCGTTTCACGCCTCTCGCTCGAGCCCGCGGCTGTCCGGGATTATCAAGGGCCGACCGCCAAAAAAATTTCGCCGCCATGTAGGATCGCCGCCGTCCGATCCGTCCTATGGCTCGCAAGGCCAAACGCAAAGAGGAACAACAAATGACTGATCAGACCCCCGTTCAGCCCGCGGCCAAAGTGCTCGGCGGATTGACCCCCTATCTGCAGCTGGATGGCGCCTTCAAGGCTGCCGAATTCTACAAGAAGGCCTTCGGCGCGGAGCAGGTCTTTGCCTACCCGGCGGACGAAAAAGGCCGCACCATGCACATTCACCTCCACATCAATGGCTCGACCCTCATGCTCTCCGATTTCTATCCGGAAAACGGAATGCCCGCCGTCAAGCCGCAGGGTTACACCATGCAGCTTCACCTCGGCAGCGACGACATCGAAGCCTGGTGGAAGCGCGCCGTCGATGCCGGCTGCGAAGTCGCCGTGCCGCTCCAGGTCATGTTCTGGGGCGATCAGTGGGGCAATATGCGCGACCCGTTCGGCGTCGAATGGGCGATGAACGCGCCGGTGAAGAAAGCCTGATCTGCCGCCGATGGCCCGAGCCCCTCACCGGCCGGCGCCGGTGAGGCCCTGTGAACTTCCAGGAGGAGATCCAAAATGTCCTATGTCGATGGTTTCGTACTTGCCGTATCCAGGGCAAAACTCGATGACTACAAGAAGCTGGCCAACCTCGCAGGGCCTATCTGGAGGGAACATGGCGCGCTCGCCTATGTCGAATGCATCGGCGACGACGTGCCCTATGGCGAGGTCACGTCCTTCCCGCGTGCCGTGCAGGCCAAGGACGACGAGATCGTCGTCTTCGCCTGGGCCGTCTATGAGTCGCGGGAGAGCCGCGATGCCGTCATGGCCAAGGTGATGGTAGATCCGCGCTTGAAGGCCGATTGGGCGGACATGCCGTTCGACGGCAAGCGCATGATCTTCGGTGGCTTCAAGCCATTCATTGAGCTTTGAGCAGCCGGTAACAGATTAGAAGAAGCCTCTCAGCTTCGTCATCCTAGGGCGAAGCTCCGTCGCGAAGACCCTAGGATGACGAAGCGGCTGCTTAGGCCAATCTCTAAGGCCACGATCTGCTAGATAGCGTTGCGCTAATCCAGCTTGTCGAGCAGCGGCTTGAGCCGGTCTCCATAGCGCTTCCACAGATCGACCGACCCTTGATACATCGGCTGGCGCACCTGTGCGGCTGAAGCCGTGCGAACCGGTCGGTCGGTCTCGTGGAACGATAGAGCCGCGTCGTCCCAGGGCAGACCGAGATGAGCGATCAATGCCCGCGTCTGTCCTTCCTGGTCGGCGACAAAATCCTCGTAGCGTACATCATGCACGACGCCCGGCAGCACCGTGTGCCAATGCTTCATGATGTCGGTGTAGAGATTGTGGAAGTCGGCGAGCTCACCGAGATCGTAGCCATAGCGATGGCTGTCGCCGCGGAAATGCACCTTGTAGATCGACAGGCAGGTGGCCGCCGCATCGCGCGCGCAGTGGATGATCCTGGCCTTCGGCATCATCATGTGGATGAAGCCGACCAGCAGGAAGTTGCCTGGCATTTTGTCGGTGACGTGACGCATGTTCGGATAGCGGGCATGCAGCATGTCGAGATAGGCTTGCCCTGCCTCGGCAAAATCCGCATCGCCCATATCCGATACGCCCCATGGGAAGCCACCCGGCATGGTCGCCGGGAACTGCCTGCCGACCGCCTTCTTCAAGATGCTGAGCTCGCCTGCGCCGTAGACCTGCGGATGGCTGGCAATGATCTGCTCGACCAGCGTCGTGCCCGAACGCGGCAAGCCGACAATGAAGATCGGCGTGTCGTCGCTGATTGAGCTGGGCCTGTGCTTCTCGAAGAAGCCGGCATCGAAGGTGGCCTTCATCGCCTCGAACTCGGCCCGCGTCCTGGCCTGGTCGTAGTTGATGCTTTTGCGGCGGATCGCATTGCCTTCGGCGAAATAGTCGAAGGCCCGGCCATAATCCCTGAGATCGTCATTCGCCTTGCCGAGTCCAAAGGACAGCTGCATGCGTGCCAGGCTGTCCTGCGGCGCCTTGGCATGCTGGGCTTCCATGCCCCCAAGCTCGCTGTCGCGCTCCTTCTGGCGCTTGACCTGCGTCAGCATCAGCCAGGCTGTGGCCATGACGGGGTTGATCGCCAACGCCTGCCGGAACAGGTCGGCCGCCTCGTCGAGCTTGCCCTTTTCCATCAGCCCGACGCCGAGCCCGTGCAGCAGGTCGGCATCCTTGGGGCGTATCGCCAGCGCTTCGCGGAAGACGGCGAGCGCCTCATCCAGCCGCCCGGCTTCCTGCAGGGTTTCGGCAAGCCCGATGCGGGCGCGCACGTGAAATGGATTGCGTGCAACCGTGCCGCGATAAATCTCTTCGGCCTCTTCGAACTGGCCGACCTGCTTCAGCGATGAGCCGAGATTGTCGCGCGCCGCGAGCTGGTCCGGCCGCAGATCCACCGCACCGCGGAAGAAATCGATGGCCGCAGCAGGGCGGCCGAGGTCGCGCATCACCGTACCGAAATTGTTGAGGAAATCGGGATTCGTCGGCTGCAGGCTCACCGACCGTTCGATGAGATCCAGCCCTTCTTCGCTGCGCCCGGTCTGGTGCAGCAGCAGTCCCAGGAAATGCGCCGCGGCCGCATGCTTGGGCTGACGCGCCAGCACCTGCCGGTAGATCGTCTCAGCCTCTTGCCGGCGCCCCGCCTGATGCAGTTGCAACGCCTGCTGCACATACTGGTCGAGGCCCAGCGGCGGCTGTCCGCCTGCGCCAGACCTGGCTCCCGCACCCGCCGCTCGTCTTTGATCTCTGTTGATGGGAAACCTGCCGTGTTTTATCCGCCTGTGGCGATCTAGGCCATTGGCGCGCCAGGTTCAAGGCTTCGCTTGCTGTCTCGTCCTTTCGTCGGTGCGGAAAGATCAAATCAGGCGATTGGTCTCGGCAACCTGCCTGGCACGCCGAACCGTTCCATCGGTGTCGGCGATCCTTCGCTTTGCCGCCTCGTCACTTCTGACAGTCAGCCGCGGCGACAGGACAACCATCGGCTTTGCCATTACCGGCTTTGCGACCGGCGTGATCGTTACGGGGGTGCCTGTTGGCGTCTTTACGGACATCTTGAGGTCTCCTTCTTCAACTCACAAGAAAAATGAAAATACCGTGAGAATTATTCCCGCTAAGCTTCAAACAGTTTTTGAATTGTATGAATTTGTATCATCATTTTTCTGATAGTTACAGCGCGCAATTTTTTGAATGAAGCCCAATTTTATTTTAAAACGCCTTGATTAAATTACAACAAAGACCTATCTGTGCAGGATCGCTTTGGGCCAGAATTGGCATCTCGCGGCGTCAGAGGTTCTCGGCCCGCCAATCTCATTCCAAATCATCGATACCGGGCGCGCGGCATATTCGCTCCGCGCGACCATTCTCTTTCTTCGAAAGACCGACATGAACACCGGAACCGTGAAGTTCTACAATGGTCAGACCGGCTTCATTCAGCCGACCGATGGCGGCAAGGACGTCTTTGTCCATGTCAGCGCACTGGAGCGCGCCGGCTTCCCCGGCCTCGCCGAAGGCCAGAAGCTGCAGTTCGAGTTGGAGCGTGACACCAAGGGCCGCGAGTCGGCCGCCAATTTGCAATTGATCTGATCCGGCCGAATTCGATGAACGCTGACCACGGATGTACTGGCAGCTCTCGAAAGCGGCTTATTTCCAGCGACTGCCGGAAATAGGAAAGCGGGGCTCGTCCCCGCTTTTTTGTTTTCAGGACCGCTGCTTTGCATAGGTAAGACAATGCCGGACCGCACCACCCACACCATCGCGCACTTCACCGCACCTTTCGTGCTCGGCGGACTGGAAGGGCAGCTGCCGGCCGGCGACTACGACATCGACCACGACGAAGAGCTGATCGAGGGCATGTCGCGGCTTGCCTGGCGCCGCGTCGCCACTTTCATCCATCTGCCGGCAAGGGCAGCGAAAAACCCGCCCACCAGCCAGCTTGTCGCCATCGATTACCTCGAACTCGAAACAGCGCTGAAGCGCGACAGGGAGAATGCAGCATGATCCGTTTCCAGCAGAATGCGCGCCCGCGCACCGACACACCCGCGCACCAGTTTTCGATCGGTCAGACCGTGCGCATGAAGAGCCGCACCGGCCTCGTTCAGAAGACCGCCGAACTGTTCCAGATCAAGAGCAGGCTGCCGGTCAAGGATGGTTCGCCGCAATACCGCATCCGCAGCGAGCAGGAGACCTATGAGCGGGTCACCACCGAAGACAATCTCGAACCGGCAGATCCGGTTGTTGCCGACAACCCCGTTGTTGCCAGCAACCCGCTCGTCTGAGACCCCACCGCCAAGCCAACACTGAAGCAGGAGCACGACATGTCCAAAGGTCAACAGCGTAGCAACCGCGAGACACGCAAGCCGAAGAAGGACAAGGTCGTGGCAAAGCCCGCCTCCCCGTTCGGTTCGTCGGTCAAGCAGGCGGAGAGCAGCTTGAAGCCGAAGTCGAAAGGCTGACAAACTGGAGGGCGCGCCTCGTGCGCCCTTTCCGTCGTCCTCTGTGAGGTGGCGAATTGACTGGACAGGCCTGCGCAATGCTCTGCCACGGAGGCGCGCTTGAATTTCGTTATCGAGTTCTACCGGTCGCGCGACGCCGACGAAGCCACTCTCGACAAGGTATCGCTGGAGGCGCCGAACCTGCGCGCCGCGCTGCAGGGCGCCACCGCGCTGTTCCACACGCTGGCGATGCCGCAAATCCCCGATCGCCTGCGCATCTGCGACGACAGTGGCAGCGAGCTCTATGCCGGCCCGGCCGACGGCGCCTATCCGGTTTAGAGCAGCGGTGCTGCCCCACGACTCCATTAAAGTTCACGTAAGATCGAGGCCCTAAGATCCGCCTGAACCGGGCCGCTGCCGCGATTGGTGGCCGAGACGTTGCGGGCGACCACCCACGATCGCCGCTCATACCCGAAGGCAGGAGGCGCATGGACAGATCGCGCATCATCGTGACGGCGGTGATGTTGGCCATGCTGGGCGCCATCTTGCCAATCGCGGCTATGTTTCATCTCGCTTGGACTCAGGCCGTCCAAAAGGAACATGAGCGGCTGCAGCTGTTCGCCAGCCGCGCCATCGCCAGGGCCGACATCTCGCTCAACGATGCCACCGCCGCTTTGCGGCAGATCGACCAGTTCACCGGCATCCGCTGTTCGGCGGACCATATAGCCCGTATGCGGCAACTCACCATCAGCACGCGCCCGATCGAAGAAATGGGCTATTTCGAAAACGGCCTGCTCAAATGCTCTTCCTGGGGACCGACCGAAGGGCGCGTTGCGCAATCCACCCCTGACTTCACCACCAGGGACGGCATTGCCGTCACCGCCCGCATGCAGCCGGTGATGAGCGAGGGCCATTTTCTGATGGCGCTGCGATACAGGGATCACAACGTCCTTGTCGATCCGGTACGCTTTGTCGACGTCATCGTCGATCCCGGTGTCCAGATCGCCTTGACGACGCAAACGGGCATCCTGCTTGGCGCGTTGAATAGCCCGAATCCTGCCCGTATCGAGAAGATCATCGCCGGCCCCGGCGAAGGCATCGATGACGATCTCCTGTTTGCCACGGCGCGCGGGACGGACTGGATTGCTGTCGCCACCGAACCGACAAGCCAGATCCTGGGCAGCGTTCGCAAGCAGCAATTCATGCTGCTCCCGCTCGGCGCCTTCATGGCTGCCTTCATCATCGGCGTGGTTGTGTGGCTGTCACGAAGGCGGCTTTCGCCCTTGGGAGAATTGCAGATCGCCGTGCGCAAGCACGAATTCATCGTCCACTATCAGCCGATCGTCGAGCTCAGGACCGGCAATTGCATCGGCGCGGAAGCGCTGGTGCGCTGGAAGCGGCCGAATGGCTCCCTGGTCCGGCCCGATCTTTTCATTCCGCTGGCGGAAGAGAGCGGCCTGATCACGGCGATTACCGATCAGGTCATTGCGATGGTTGTGTTCGACCTGAACAGGCTCCTGGTCGCCGATCGCTCGCTTCACATCGCCATCAATCTCAGCGCAACCGATGTCGGCACCGCGCGGGTCCTGCCTATTATCGAAAAGGCGTTGCAGCACACCGGAATCCGGCCCCAGCAAATCTGGCTCGAGGCCACGGAGCGAGGTTTCGTCGATATCAACTCGGCGCGTTCGACGCTCATTCGTGCCCGCGAACTGGGGCACGCAGTGGCAATCGACGACTTCGGCACCGGCTATTCCAGCCTGTCCTATCTCGAGGGGCTGCCGCTCGATGCGCTCAAGATCGACAAATCGTTCATCGACACGATCAGCACGAATTCCGCCACCAGTTCCGTCACCCCGCATATCATCGGCATGGCCAAGACACTGAAGCTGAAGATCGTTGCCGAGGGCGTGGAAACGCAGGCGCAGGCTGACTATCTCGCCGAGCGCGACGTCGACTACGGCCAGGGCTGGCTGTTCGCCAAACCCATGCCCGCGTCCGAGTTCATCGCCTACTGTCGCCAGGTGAAGCCAACGGCTTGACGCCTGTCGTCCTCAACAACGCGCAGCGTTCTCAGCACGGCCCGTCGCCAACGACGCGATAGTCCGCGGCGCGGGCTTCGCAGGAATTGGGGAAGGTGCGCATCGCGCCATGCCGGCGGCCGCAGACCGGAGCATATTCGCGGGTGCAGAACGTCTGCTCTTCACCGCCACCGCCACCGCCACCGCCACCGCCGCTGTCGCGGCACGGACCGTCGCGCACGATGCGGTAGCCAGCCCGGTCGGCAAGACAGGAATTGGCGAAGGTCTGGCGATCGCCGCCGCGCCGGGCACAGACCGGCTCGTACTGCTTGCTGCAATATTGCGGCTCGGGCCGTGGCGGACGCGGGCGTGGCCCTGGTCCCTCATCGACGACAACGGTGCAGGCGGCAAGAATTGCCGACAGCAACAAGATGACAAAACCCTGCCGCGAAAAGATTGCCGCCAGAAATTTCATGATGATCTCCCACGATCGGTCCCCGGTTACCGATCCTCGCCATTCCCTTGCCAAATGCAACCCCCGTTTGAGCTCGGCAAACGATAACGGCGCCTGGACCGCAAGGGAGGTCAGCGCGCCGCGATGTCTGGCCCATTCGTGGCCCGGCTCTGGCCGATGACCCGGCCGGCAAGCAAGCCTATGCCGAGCCCATCGATGCTCAGGTCAGTCGATTGATGCGTCGGGATGCGCCAGTACGGCGGCCCGCGGCGGTATCTTGCAACCATCACGTTTCCGTGCGATAAATTCCGTGTTCGGGCATTTGCGACCCGGAGAGCGGAACGTTTTGGACGACCTTTCCCCGATACTGTGAATCTCTGACGGCCCCGTTTTCGGCGGGGGGTTTGACCATGCGCCAATGCATGACTGCCGAAGCAACCACCGGGAACTGCCCTTTGCGCCAGGCGGCGGGCGGGACCACCAAAGACTGAACGGGTGAAGGAGTTTCCCCAATGGCCCAGACCGGCACCGTTAAATTCTTCAACGCGACCAAAGGCTTCGGTTTCATCACGCCCGATGGTGGCGCCAAGGATGTGTTCGTCCATATCTCCGCGATCGAAGCCTCCGGCTTGCGCACGCTCGTCGACGGCCAGAAGGTCACCTTCGACGTCGAGCCGGACCGCATGGGCAAGGGCCCCAAGGCCGTCAACCTCCGCGCAGCCTGAGCCATCGGCGCGCCGCATGTCACTCGGACGTGCGACGGAGGCTCCATGCCTGCACCTGGCCTGGAGAGGGATCTGAATTTTGAAAGGCGCGGCGATCTTCGTCGCGCCTTTTCCTTATCGAAGGCGCGGGCCGGTGATGTCGCCCAAGCCGCCAGGTTCTGGGCAACGACTTGCATAAAAACAAAGACCCAAAGCGTGCCGCAACGTGCTTTAGACGCCTGCAAAACTTTCTCTTGCCGATGACGCTAAAATAAAGGACAAATTTCCATTCGGGCATTTGCCGGCCCGAGACTGGAGTTTATGGGACAAAGGAGCTTCCCATGCCGCAGACCGGCACCGTCAAATTCTTCAACCATGCCAAGGGCTTCGGCTTCATCACGCCCGATGATGGCGCGAAGGATGTTTTCGTCCATATTTCAGCCGTGCAGGCGTCCGGCCTTCCCGGCCTGGAGGATGGCCAGAAAGTGTCGTTCGACACCGAGCCGGACAAGCGCGGCAAGGGACCCAAGGCCGTCAACCTGTCGGTCGGCTGAGCCGGCTTGGACCGGCGATGGTTTTCGCTCCCTGGAGGGCGTGTGACCTTTGACGCCTGTTGTGAATAAATTCGTCGAAATCCGTTCAGCCCCCGTTCAGCCACGGTTGCATATTAGTCTTTGGTAAAGCCGGACCGCATCCCCGAAACTACACGGGCCGGCACGAAGGAGACCGAGATGAACCGAATTTTCAAGACCGCCGTCCTGGCCGCTGCCGTGGTCGCCACCACGCTTTCGGCCTTGCCCGCCGCCAACGCACGTGATTGGCGCCGCCATCATGGCCATCATGGCAACGGCGATGCCATTGCCGCCGGCGTGCTCGGCCTCGCGGCCGGTGCGCTGATCGGTGGCGCATTGGCCAATGACCGCCCGCCGCCCGACGCTGACCGCTACTACGATGACGGTTACTACGATCGTGACGTGGTGGTGCGCCCGGCCCCGGTCCGCCGCTACTATGCGGAGCCGCGGGTGGTCTACGCTGATCGTTATGCCGAGCCGTGGACGCGTGATTGGTACGAATACTGCTCGGACCGCTACCGCACCTTCAATTCCCGCACCGGCACGTTCACCGGCAATGACGGCGAACAGCATTTCTGCACGGCGAACTAAACCAGGGCTTCCCGCCCCAACAGAAAAGCGCTGACCGCAAGGTCAGCGCTTTTTTGTTTGGAGCATCACAGGATTGGGGCAGGCGAATATCGGCACGCCCTACAGCAATTCCAGGAAAAGTGTGAAACGGTTTCCCGGGAAAGCGCAAAGCGCTTTCCCTTGGAAATTGAGTCAGAACAAAGGGTCAGAGCGGCCCCGCCGTTTCCGTGAAATGGTGAATTGCTCTAAACGAGAAAAGGATTGGTCCGCCTCTCCTCGCCAAAACGTCCGCCGGGACCGTGGCCGCAGATGAAGCCGATGTCGTCGCCGAGCGGCAGGAGTTTGTCCTTGATCGAAGCGATCAGTGCCGCATGGTCGCCACCCGGCAGGTCGGTGCGGCCGACCGAGCCGCGGAACAGCACGTCGCCGACATGGGCGAACTTGGCCGCGCGGTTGTAATAGACGACGTGACCTGGTGCATGGCCGGGGCAGTGCAGCACCTCGAACACATGGCCGCCGAACGACACGGTCTCGCCTTCGGACAGGAACCGGTCGGGCACGCAGTTGCGCGCTCCGGCGATGCCGTAGCGCTTGCCTTGGTTTTCCAGATTGTCGAGCAGCGACTTGTCGGCCTCATGCGGACCGATGATCTCGACGCCGAGCGCCTCCTTCAACTCCATTGCGCCGCCGGCATGGTCGATGTGGCCATGCGTTATCCAGATCGCCCCGGCTGAGATCGCATTGTCCTTCAGCACCGCCAGCACCTTGTCGATATCGCCGCCAGGATCGACGACGACGCCATGCTTGTCATCCATGTCGAACAGGATGGTACAATTCTGCTGGAACGGTGTGACCGGCACGATGCCGGCATTGAGCTGACCCATGATCGTCCTTTCGATGTTCACGGGTGATGTAGAGGCGCGGACAAAGGGCGTCCACCCTCGAAAGACGAACAATCGGTAGCTCCGAAAACGGAAATGGGCGGCCGAAGCCGCCCATTTGAAAAGACCGAAACGGCCCGCCTACTTCTTCATGGCGCCCATGACCGCGCCGAGAATGGCGGTCAGGATCGCGCCGCCGCCGGCGCCGCCGACGATGTTCTGCAGGTTCAGCGCGCTGCCGAGACCGCTCGTTGCTGCTGCCGCAGCCGCCGGATCGACCGCACCGCCACCCAGCAGGCTGCCGAGGATCGCCGCACCGCCGACGCCGCCAATGGCTCCGCCCAGGATTTTGGGAAGCTGACCCATCGCCGCCGTCTTGAGCGCCGCACCGACCGCCTGACCACCGATGACGCCAGTAATCACCTGTATGATGATCGGAAGAAGCGTGTTCATGTCCATATGATTAGTCCCTCCATAGCTGTCAGCCTCCCGGGCCGACACCATCATGAGACGCCGAATTGGACGAAAGTCAAATGCAGAAACGCTGAAATAAAAGGGGCGGCCCGAAAACCGCCCCTACTTCCTAAAAAAGCTGTGACTTTCGTTATTCTGCGGCGATCGCGTGCTTGGGCTGAACGGCCGCAGAATAGTCATTCATAAGATTCTTGGCTATTTCGCCGACCTCGAATCGGCAAGGCCCGATCTCGGAAACCGGCGTCACTTCCGCCGCCGTCCCGGTCAGGAAGCACTGCTCGAAGCTTTCCAGCTCTTCCGGCAGGATGGCGCGTTCAATCACCTCCAGGCCGCGATCCTTGGCCAGCCCAATGACCGTGCGGCGGGTGATACCGTCGAGGAAGCAGTCAGGCTTGGGTGTGTGGATCTTGCCCTCCTTGACGAAGAAGATGTTGGCTCCGGTCGCTTCGGCGACCTGGCCACGCCAGTCGAGCATCATGGCGTCGGCATAGCCCTTGGCCTCGGCGGCGTGCTTGGACATGGTGCAGATCATGTAGAGGCCGGCTGCCTTCGACCTGGAAGGCGCGGTGCGCGGGTCGGGCCGGCGCCATTCCGCCACATCGAGACGGATGCCTTTCAGCTTCTGCGCAGGATCGAAATAGCTCGGCCATTGCCAGATGGCGATGGCACAGTTGATGCGGTTGTTCTGCGCCGAGACGCCCATCTGCTCACTGCCGCGCCAGGCAATCGGCCGGACATAGGCGTCCTGGAAACCCTGCTTCTTGAGAAGCGTGGATGAGGCGTCGTTGAGCTCGGCCACCGTATAGGGGATATTGAAACCGAGCAGGCGTGCCGATTCATGCAGGCGCTCGGTGTGTTCGTTGAGCTTGAAGATCTCGCCGCCATAGGCGCGTTCTCCCTCGAAAACGGCGCTGGCGTAATGCAGCCCGTGCGTCAGCACATGGATCTTGGCGTCACCCCATTGGACGAATTCGCCGTTCATCCAGATGAAGCCATCGAGTTGATCGAAGGGAACGGATGCCATGGTAACCTCCCACGGGCGGCAGCCCGGATAGTTGTATCGTTGTGTGTTCGTGTCGGCCGCCCAAAGCGGCTTTTATGGTGGAGCGTAAGCGGATAATTGCGCTCTGGCAAACTTAGGAAATTCCGGAAAAACCGGCTTCCCTTGCCTTTTCGTTCGCAATCCGCCCAAAAGCTTGTCAAAAATTACCATTGCAGGGAAATTACGTCAATAGTACTGACATAATCTCTCTTTCCCACGGAGAAATAATGACGGATCGAAGCCCAGCCGCCGGAAAACCGATCAGGACCGCGATGTCGGTCGAGGACGGCATCGACTTCGCCATTATCGAGCTGCTCTTCTTTGCCTATCGTGACTTCACCTCCGATCCGGACCAGATCCTGGCCGACTACGGCTTTGGCCGGGCCCACCACCGGGTGCTGCATTTCGTCAACCGCAGGCCGGGCCTGACGGTAGCCGAACTGCTCGACGTGCTGAAGATCACCAAACAGAGCTTGGCCCGTGTGCTCAAGCAGTTGATCGACACCGACCATGTCGTGCAGTTGCAAGGTCCGCGCGACCGCCGACAGCGCGAACTTTATCCGACCGCCAAAGGCCGTGCGCTGGCGCTGGCGCTGGCGCGGCCACAGTCGCGCCGCATCCATGCTGCATTGGGGGATTCCGGAGTAACCGAACGGACCTTGGTGGAACGGTTCCTCGAAGCGATGGTCAATCCGGAACTGAGGGCGCAGATCGACGTTGGGTCCGCAAAAATGTCAGGGAAAAGCCATGGAGAGCACTGAACGGGTCGATCACGCGGCCGCGCCGGACGACGACGCGCCGCATCTGCTTGTCGTCGACGACGACACCCGCATCCGCAATCTTCTCAAGCAGTATCTGACCGAAAACGGCTTTCGCGTCACCGTCGCCGGCAATGCCGGCGAAGCCAGGCGCAAGCTTGCCGGCCTCGACTTCGACCTTCTGGTGCTGGACGTCATGATGCCCGGTGAAACGGGCGTCGACCTGACCAAGTCGCTGCGAGCCGAAAAGAACGTACCGATCCTGATGCTGACGGCCCTGTCGGAGACCGACAGCCGCATCTCAGGGCTTGAGGCCGGCGCCGACGACTACCTGCCGAAGCCGTTCGATCCGCGCGAGCTGATCCTGCGCATCAACAACATCCTTCGCCGTGGTGGCCCGGCGACCACGCCCAAGGTCGAGCAGTTGGTCTTCGGCCCCTACACCTTCCAGATCGCCCGGCGCGAGTTGAAGCGTGGCGGCGAGGCGCTGAAGCTGACCGACCGCGAGCAGGAGATCCTGGCGATCTTCGCGGCAAGGGCCGGCGAGACGATACCCCGCCACGAGCTTGTCGGTGACGATTCGGAGGTCGGCGAGCGCACCATCGACGTCCAGATCAACCGGCTGCGCCGCAAGATCGAGCGCGATCCGTCCAACCCGGTCTGGCTGCAGACCGTGCGCGGTATTGGGTATCGGCTCAGCGTGGAATAGAATGCCGCCTGCGGCCTGCTGAGCGGCTGCGGGCAAGCGAAATGAGCGAATGGCAACCACGGAACTGGAACAGCCGGGCAATGGCGGCTTGAGCGTACGCGCCGCGCGGACGCTGAAGGCGGTGCCGCGCGCCTGGAACCGCTTCTGGCGCCTCGTCTCGCTGTATATGCCCAAGCGGCTCTATGCCCGCTCGCTGATCATCGTCATCGCGCCGATGATCCTGCTGCAATCGGTCGTCGCCTTCGTCTTCATGGAACGTCATTGGGCAACCGTGACGCAGCGCCTGTCGCAGGCCACCGTGCGCGACATCGCCGCCATCATCGACCTGATCGAAACCTATCCGCGCGATGCCGACTACACCAACATCATACGCATCGCCCAGGACCGCATGCAGTTGAAGGTCGACCTCCTGCCGCCCGACCCGCTGCCCGCGCCTGGCCCAAAACCGTTTTTCTCGATTTTGGATGATGTTCTCTCGTCGGAGATCACCCGCCAGATTAACCGCCCGTTCTGGATCGACACGGTCGGCAACTCCAACATCGTCGAGGTGCGCGTGCAGCTCGAGGGCAAGGTGCTGCGCGTCTTCGTGCGCCGCAGCCAGGCCTATGCCTCCAACACCCACATCTTCCTTATCTGGATGGTCGGCACCTCGCTGGTGCTCCTGATGATCGCCATTCCCTTCCTGCGCAACCAGATCCGGCCGATCCTGATGCTTGCCGAAGCCGCCGAAAGTTTCGGCAAGGGCCGGCCGATGCCGCGTGACTTCCGGCCGCGCGGCGCCGAGGAGGTTCGCCGCGCCGGCTTTGCCTTCATGCAGATGCGCGAACGCATCGAGCGCCAGATCGAGCAGCGCACCGCCATGCTGACCGGCGTCAGTCATGACCTGCGAACCATCCTCACCCGCTTCAAGCTGCAGTTGGCGCTTTCCGGCGGCAAGGCCGAGACCAAGGCCGCGCTCGACCAGGACATCGACGACATGCAGTCGATGCTCGAAGGCTATCTCGCCTTTGCCCGTGGCGAGGCTTCGGAAGACGCCGGACGGTTCGATCTCGAGGCCTATTTCGAAAAGCTTGGCGAGGAAGCCAGGCTGCGCAAGCGCAAGCTGTCGACGACGCTTGCCGGAGACCCCGATGTGCATGTGCGGCCGAACGCCTTTGCCCGATTGATGTCCAACGTCATCGGCAACGCCTTCCGCTATGCCAAGACGGTGGAAGTCAACGCCACCCATGGCCGCGGCTCGCTGCTGGTCACCATCGACGACGATGGTCCGGGCATTCCCGCCGACCGGCGCGAAGACGTCTTCAAACCCTTCGTGCGGCTCGACGAAGCCCGCAACCTCGATGCCAGCGGCACCGGGCTCGGCCTGTCGATCGCCCGCGACATCGCCCGTTCCCATGGCGGCGACATCACCCTTGAAGACAGCCCGCTCGGCGGACTGCGCGCTATCATCAAGGTTCCTGCATAACCGGCACGATACCGAAAGTGGAAACAGGCTTCATCCGCCCGTCATGAAACCATGATCAAGAACGCGCATGAAGCGCGCGACCTCAATTGATTCGACCTTGCCGCCTCACTTCGACCCCGTGCCCGTCCGGGTGCGCTGGAGCGAAGCGAGAGCAGCGGTCTGGTCGCCGTTCCGGCATCGTCTCAAGGCAACCGTCGACCTTTCCTGCAAAGGGCCGCCATGCGCATATTGATGGTCACCGATGCCTGGCGGCCGCAGGTTAACGGCGTTGTCCACACGCTGGAGCGACTCACCGAGACGCTGAAATCTTTCGATGTCGCCGTGGATTTCCTGACGCCGAACATCTTTCGCACCCTGCCCTTGCCGACATATCCCGACATCAGGCTGGCGCTGACCACGCCCGGCCATGTCGCGCGCCTGATCGACGCAGGCAAGGCCGACCACATCCACATCGTCACCGAAGGACCGCTCGGCATCATGGCGCGGCGCTATTGCCGCAATGCCGGCCGGCCGTTCACCACCAGCTATCACACGCGCTTCCCCGAATATCTCAGCGCACGGCTCCCGGTGCCGGAAAGCTGGGCCTATCGCTGGCTGCGCGATTTCCACAATTCCGGCCAAGGCACGCTGGTCGCCACCCAGTCGCTCGCCGACGACCTCTCGGCGCGCGGCTTCACCAAGCTGCGGCCGTGGACGCGCGGCGTCGACACCGACCATTTCCGGCCCGACAAGAAGAAGGATCTCGGCTTTCCCGGCCCTGTCTTCCTCTGCGTCGGCCGGGTCGCCATCGAAAAGAACCTCTCCGCCTTCCTCGACCTCGACCTGCCGGGCAGCAAGGTGATCGTCGGCGAAGGCCCCGAGCTTGCCAGGCTGAAGGCAAAATATCCGCAAGCGCATTTCCTCGGCCATCGCCCCAACGACGAACTGGCCGAGATCTATGCCTCGGCCGATGTCTTCGTCTTCCCGAGCCGCACCGACACGTTCGGCAACGTCATCATCGAGGCATTGGCCAGCGGCACGCCGGTTGCCGCCTATCCGGTGACCGGGCCGATCGACATTGTCGGCGACGGCTTTGGCGGCGCGGTCTCCAACGATCTGCGCGAGGCCTCGCTTGCCGCCCTCAATGTAGACCGTGCCGAAGCACGCGAACGCGCCATGCGCTACAGCTGGAAGGCTTGTGCAGAGATGTTCCTCGACACGGTCGAGGAAGCGCTGGGAACGACGCGCAAGCTGGCGGCCTAAAACAACCTGCCGCCATCCGGCACCTTGCGCTCGACCGCGCCGAGCACCACGGCGCCCTCTTCGTCGGGAAAGCCGAGCGTCAGCACTTCCGACATGAATGGACCGATCTGGCGCGGCGGGAAATTGACCACCGCGAACACCTGCCGGCCGATCAGCGTCTCCGGTGTATAATATTTGGTGATCTGCGCCGACGATTTCTTGATGCCGATGCCGGCGCCGAAATCGATCTTCAGCTTGAATGCGGGCTTGCGCGCCTCGGGAAACGGCTCGGCCTCGACGATCGTGCCGGCGCGGATGTCGACACGATCGAAATCGGCAAAACTGATCTCGGGCTTGCGCTCGCTGTTCGAACTCATCTTGGTTCTTGTCTGCCTTGCGGGGACTCAGGCGTTGCCGTAGGTCTCGAACAGCACGCCGGCCAGGGCGTCCTTGGCCGAGGTTCCCGACCAGACGACGAACTGGAACGCCTGGAAATAGCATTCGCAGGCTTCCAGCGCCGACGACAGCAACACTTCGACCTGCTGGCTCGACGGCTCGACCCCGCCGGCCAGCAGCAGCGACTGGCGGAACATGATCGCGCCCTCCTGCTCCCAGAGGTCGAAATGGCCAAACAGCATCTGCTCGTTGATCAGCGACAAGAGCCGCATCACTTCCAGCGCGCGGGTCTCCGGCACCTTGATGTCGAAGGCGCAGGCCAGGTGCAGCGCCTCGAAATCCTCCATCCACGAGAAGGAGACGTGATAGTCGGTCCAGCTTCCGGCAACCGAGATCGAAATCTCGTCGTCGCCGGCGCGCTCAAAGGACCAGTCGTTGTTGTGGGCCACCTGCTCGATAACATCCACCGGATGGATTTCGCGGGAGAATTCGAGTTCGAGAAGTTCCATGGAATGCTTCCTGTCGTTCTGTACGAGCGCCGCCACACGCTCCGCGGGAGGGCACACACAACGAACAATCTTGTCTAGAACTCGGACGGCCAGGACTTTCTTCGCGCAAAAGACTACCTTCTCGACGCAAAGACCCCAGACCGGACCCCACCGCCCGGTCGCATGACCCTGCTCCGAATCATGCAACAAATTCAGTCTATTGATCGGGAGTCGCGTGAACAGCCCAATTTTTCGCACTGCGTCATTCGCATGTGGAAAGCCGCTGTCACAAAGATTCATGCAATGCCGTTAAGCGATTCACGGCAAAGCGCTTTTCAGGATCGGGCTATGTGGAAAAGTTTAACGATTATTTTTTTTTGCGCGGGGCTTGGCCGCCGCCGCCGGTGCGGCGTCACCGGCCAGTTCCGCAAGCTTCGCCTCGAGCACCTCGATACGGGCGGCAAGGCGGGTGTTTTCTTCTCGGGCCTTGGCGGCCATCTCGCGCGCGGCCTCGAACTCTTCGCGCTGCACCACGTCCATGGTGTTGAGGATGCGTTCGGCCTGGCCTTTGAAGGCGGTCTCCACCTCCCGGCGCACGCCCTGGGCAGCGCCGGCGGCATCGGTCATCAGCTTGGCGAATTCATCGAGAATGCGGTTCGGTCCGGTCGACATGGCAAATCCTCGCTTGCTCGAAATGAGGTAATGGCGCCGCGCGTCGAATGCAAGCATGTTGCGCCGCGCTGCGGCATCAAGTCGAGGGCGCCCACCTTGCCTTGACCCTGCCAAAACCCTGCCGCATGGTCCGCGCGCAAACGCGTTTCGCAATGAGAGTTCCCCGTTGAACGAATATTTCCTGCTGCCGCTGGCCTCCCTACCCTTCCCCAACATCAACCCGATCCTCATCCAGATCGGGCCGCTGGCGGTGCATTGGTATGGCGTCGGCTATATCGTCGGCATCCTGTTCGCCTGGTGGTATGCCAAGCGGCTCGCCTCTAATGCCAAGCTATGGCCGAACGGCGTCCTGCCGATGAAGCCGGAGGATCTCGACGACTTCATCGTCTGGGCGGCCATCGGCGTCGTGCTGGGCGGCCGCACCGGCTATGTGCTGTTCTATGATCTGCCACGCTACATCGCCCACCCGCTCGACATCTTGGCGGTCTGGCAAGGCGGTATGTCGTTCCATGGCGGCCTGCTTGGCGTCATCCTCGCCATGACGCTGTTTTCCATCAAGCGCGGCATCCGCATCTGGTCGCTGTTTGACGTCGTGGCGGCCGGCGTGCCGGTCGGCCTTGGCCTGGTGCGCGTCGCCAACTTCATCAACTCCGAGCTATGGGGGCGCCCGACCGACGTGCCCTGGGCTTTCGAATTCCCCAATGGCGGGCCGTTTGCCCGTCACCCGAGCCAGCTCTACGAGGCGCTTCTCGAAGGCGTGGTGCTGTTCCTCGTGCTGCGCATCCTCACCCATTCGCGCCTCAAGCTGAAGACGCCGCGCTTCGTCGGCGGCGCCTTCATCTGCGGCTACGGCCTGTCGCGCATTTTCGTCGAGTTCTTCCGCGAGCCCGACCAGCAGCTCGGCTACCTCCTCGGCACCAACTGGCTGACCATGGGCATGATCCTGTCGACGCCGATGGTGCTGGCCGGTATCTGGGCGATGCTGACCGCCAGGCCGGTGGCGCAGCCGCAGCCGGCATGACACGGCTGAAAACCCGCATCGTCGACCTGATCGAGGCATTGGGGCCACTTCCGATCAACGAATACATGGCGCTGTGCCTGTTCGACCCGGCGGACGGCTACTACACGACGCGCGAGCCTTTTGGTGCGGGCGGCGACTTCATCACCGCGCCGGAAATCAGCCAGATGTTCGGCGAACTGGTCGCCGTGTGGATGTACCAGGCGTGGCAGGCGAGCGGCCGGCCGCTGCCGGCCACCATCGCCGAGATCGGCCCCGGCCGCGGCACGCTGATGAAGGACATGTTGCGTACGCTGTCGCGGCTCGATCCTGATCTGGCCAGCGGCGCCACCTTCGCCATGATCGAGACCAGCCCGCGCCTGACCGAGGTGCAGAAGCAGACGCTTGGCGCCACACCCTTCGCGGTTGGCTGGCATGAAACCATCGAGACCTTGCCGCAGCAACCGCTGTTCATCGTCGGCAACGAACTGTTCGACGCCGTGCCCATCCGCCAGTTCGTCCGAGCCGGCACCGGCTGGCGCGAGCGCATGGTCGGCCTCGACGAGACCAACGACCTTTGCTTCTTCGCCGGCGCCGGTTCGGTCGACCCGACGCTGCTGCCCGCCGATGCCACTCAAGCGCCGCAAGGTGCGATTGCCGAAGTGGCGCCTGCCCGCACCGCGCTCATGGCAACGATCGCCGAGCGCATATCCAGGCATGGCGGCGTTGGCCTGTTTCTCGACTACGGCCATTTCCAGCCGGGTGTCGGGGACACGCTTCAGGCCTTGCGCAGCCACGATCACGAAGATGTGCTGGCCAATCCCGGTGAGGCCGACCTCACCTCCCATGTCGATTTCGCCGCCCTTGCCGCGATCGTGCGTGCACATGGCCTCGAAGCCCATCTGACGACACAGGGCGACTTCCTCCTCGGCATGGGTATCCTCGAGCGCGCCGGCCGGCTTGGCGCCGATGCCGGCCAGGCGGCGCGCGAAAGGATCGCCGGGGACGTCGAGCGCCTCGCAGGGCCGCAAGCCATGGGCGAGCTGTTCAAGGTGCTTGCGGTGCTACCCCGCGGCGTGGAGGTTCGGCCTTTCGCCGGGGCGGATTGACTTTTTACCGCCACCCCTCCCAATCTCCCGTCCGCGCTTTGCAGCGCCTGTTCTCGACCAAGCACCTTCTTCTTGACGAAACCGCCCACACGGACAACAACGCCCGCATGCTGAATCAGACCAAACCGGATCCCGTTCGGTCGCCGCTGCTGGACAAGGCGCGGGCACAAGGCATCCGCCACGGCTATTTCACCCGCGTCGGCGGTGTCTCCGGCGGCATCTACCAGGGCCTCAACATCGGCACCGGATCGAATGACGACCCGATGCTTGTGGCGCAGAACCGCGGCCGCGTCGCGGCATGGATGGGCGTGCCGGCGAGCCATCTGTTGACCGCCTGGCAGGTCCATTCGCCCGACGTCATCATCGCCAGGGAGCCCTTTGCCGGCGAGCGGCCCAAGGCAGACGCCATCGTCACCGACCGGCCGGGCATCGCCATCGGCGCTTCTACCGCCGATTGCGGTCCCGTGCTGTTCGCCGATGCGCAGGCGCGCATCATCGGCGCCGCGCACGCCGGCTGGAAAGGCGCGTTCACCGGCGTGCTCGAAAACACCATCCTGGCGATGGAAAGCCTCGGCGCCCGGCGCCAAAACATCGTCGCCGTGCTAGGCCCCTCCATCGGCCCGAAAAACTACGAGGTCGGCCCGGAATTCGTCGCCCGCTTTGTCGAAGTCGCCGCCGAAAACATCCTCTATTTCGCGCCGTCCGCCAATGCCGGCCATGCGATGTTCGATCTCAACCGCTACACGGTTGACCGGTTGGCCAAGGCCGGCGTGACGGCTGAGGGCCTTGACCGCTGCAGTTACGCCGAGGAAGGCCTGTTCTACTCCTACCGGCGCACCACGCATCGCAAGGAGCCCGATTACGGCCGGCAGGTTTCGGCAATTGTCTTGGAGAGGGAATAATGGCGCTGCATTTTGAACGATCTGAATTTGACGCGCGGCGCGACCGGCTGGTCATCGAGATGGCCGAAAAGAAGCTCGACGCCATCCTGCTGTTCGCGCAGGAAAGCATGTACTGGCTGACCGGCTACGACACGTTCGGCTTCTGCTTCTTCCAGTGCCTGGTAGTGAAGGCCGACGGTTCGATGGTGCTTCTGACCCGCTCGGCCGACCTGCGCCAGGCGCGTCAGACCTCGATTATCGACAACATCGTCTTGTGGACGGACCGCAACGGCGCCAATCCGGCGGTCGACCTGCGCAATCTGCTCAACGAACTCGACCTGCTCGGCGCCCGCATCGGTGTCGAATACGACACCCATGGCCTGACCGCGTTCAATGGCCGACGGCTCGACGAACAGTTGCAGACCTTCGGCCAGATCGCCGATGCGTCCGGCATTGTCGGCCGTCTGCGCCTGTTCAAGAGCCCGGCCGAGGTCGCAAAGGCCGAGAAGGCCGCCAATCTTTCCGATGATGCGCTCGACGCGGCGCTGCCGCTGATCAAGCAAGGCGGCGACGAAGCCCTGATCCTGGCCGCCATGCAGGGTGCGATCTTTGCCGGCGGCGGCGACTATCCGGCCAACGAATTCATCATCGGCTCCGGCATCGATGCGCTGCTGTGCCGCTACAAGGCCGGCCGCCGCAAGCTCACCAAAAATGACCAGCTGACGCTCGAATGGGCCGGCGTCTTCAACCACTACCACGCACCGATGATGCGCACGGTGCTGACCGGCAAGGTGTCGAAGCGCCATCAGGAACTGTTCGACGCCGCCCGCGCGGCACTCCTGGCTGTCGAAAAGGCGATGACGCCGGGCAACAGCTTCGGCGACGTCTTCGATGCGCATGCCCGCACCATGGAGGCGCACGGCCTGACCAAGCACCGGCTGAACGCCTGCGGCTATTCAGTCGGCGCCCGCTTCACCCCGTCCTGGATGGACATGCCGATGTTCTACCAGGGCAATCCCGAACCGATCGCGCCCAACATGACGCTGTTCGCCCATATGATCATCATGGACTCCGATACCGAGACGGCGATGACGCTTGGCCGGACCTACCTGACCACCGAATCCCAGCCCAAGCCGCTGTCCCGCCATGATCTCGACTTGATCGTACAGTGAATCCACAGTGGGAGGCGTTCTTCGCCAAGGAGTTAGAAGGCAAATGAGACGATCGCATGTGACGACCGTGTCATTGCTTGTGGCATTGGCTCTTGCCGCCTGCACCAACGCAAAGGACGTGCTCGAACCGTCGGCGATCACGCCGCCGGCGACGTCGACCCAGACGCTGCCCGCCACCAGCACGGCGGGCGCTCCCGCAACCACCGCCGCACCGGTCACATCAGCCCAAAGCGCTGCCATCCTGTCGAAGACCCGCCTGCAGATCGCGCCGATCGTCGGCGCTTCGGTGGAAGCCGCGACACCTCTGACGGCGGAGTTGCAGACCCGCGCCAGGCAGCGCGGTATCACGCTCGCCGGCAGCGCCGACCAGACCGTGACACATGTGCTGAAGGGCTATTTCTCGACGATGTCGGAAGGCGCCGACATCACCGTCATCTACGTCTGGGATGTCTATGACCCCGCCGGCAACCGGCTGCACCGCATCAATGGTCAGCAGAAGGCCCCGTCGGTCAATTCCGGCGCCAGCGCGGGCGGCGACAGCTGGAAGGGGGTCTCGCCGGCCACCATGCAGACGATCGCCGACCAGACCATCGACCAATTCGCGGCCTGGCTCGGCGGCAAGGCGGGCTAGAGGCATCGGACCCAAAAGTGGAGACGGTTTTGGGAAAATCCGATGCCCGACGAGAAGAAGGGGCAGCGCAAGTCCGCTGCTCCCTGTTGCAGCCCGGCGATGGCGCGGAGCTTTCTTGAGTTTAGCCGGCGGATTCCCGATCTCGGCGCTTGCAATACCGGCGCGGGCCGCTAAAAGCCCGGTTAAAGGGCGCAAGCGAGTCCGTCAGGTCTCATCATCCTCCACCAGGAACCGTGCATGAAACTCTTCGCGGGCAATTCCAACAGGGTGCTGGCCGAAGCGGTCGCCCGGTACCTCAACGTCCCGCTGGGCAAAGCCACGGTCAGGCGCTTCGCCGACCAGGAAATCTTCGTCGAAATCCAGGAAAACGTGCGCGGCGAGGATGTCTTCATCCTGCAATCGACCTCGTTCCCAACCAACGATCATTTGATGGAATTGCTCATCATGATCGATGCCTTCATGCGTTCCTCGGCCAAGCGCATCACGGCGGTCATCCCCTATTTCGGCTACGCCAGGCAGGACCGCCGCGCCTCCGGCCGCACGCCGATCTCGGCCAAGCTGGTCGCCAACATGATCACCCGCGCCGGTGTCGACCGCGTTCTGACGCTTGACCTGCATGCCGGCCAGATCCAGGGCTTCTTCGACATTCCGACCGACAATCTGTTTTCCGTGCCGGTGATGGCCCGCGACGTGAAGGCCAAATACAAGCAGCTCGGCAACGTCGTGGTGGTCTCGCCCGACATTGGCGGCGTGGTCCGCGCCCGTGCGCTGGCCAAGCGCTTCGATGCGCAACTGGCCATCGTCGACAAGCGCCGCGAGCGTCCCGGCGAATCGGAAGTCATGAACATCATCGGCGCGGTCGCCGGCAAGGATTGCCTGCTTATCGACGACATCGTCGATTCCGGCGGCACGCTGTGCAACGCCGCCGATGCGCTGCTGGCCAACGGCGCCACCAGCGTCACCGCCTATATCACGCACGGCGTGCTGTCGGGCGGCGCGGTTGCCCGCATCAGCGGTTCGAAGCTCCAGGAACTGGTGATCACCGATTCCATCCAGCCGACGCAGGGCGTGCTCGATGCTCCCAACATCCGCGTCATCTCGATCGCCGACCTGATGGGCGAAGCCATTTCGCGCACCGCGACCGAAGAATCGGTGTCGAGCCTGTTCGACTAGAGCAATTCCAGGAAAAGTGTGAAGCGGTTTTCCGTCTAGAACCGCGTCAAAACAAAGAGTTAGAGCAGATCGCCGTTTCCGTGAAACGGTGAGATGCTTCTAGAACAGCACCTGCCGTTACGGCGCAGAGCTTTCCAACCGAACCGGCCCGATCAGGCGACGAGCGACCTCGACGCTCTCTCGTGCGCCGCGCATATAGCCGCGCGGCGAGGTCCCCAGCATGCGCTTGAACATGGTGATGAAGGCCGGCACGCTGTCATAACCGAGATCGAGCGCCACCCTGGTGATCGGCTCGCCGTCCGCCAGCCTGGGCAGCGCCGCGAACAGGCAGGCCTGCTGGCGCCATGTCGACAGCGACAGGCCGGTCTGGCGCTGGAAGGCGCGCGTGAACGAACGCCGGCTCATGCCGGCGGCATCCGCCCATTCATCGATCGTCGCGTGCGGCGACGGTGCGGCGACGAAGCGCCGGCACAGCGCCGACAGCCTCGGATCGGACGGGAATGGCAGCCCGAGAGGCCGTTCCGGCAAGGTCGGGATTTCGTGCAGCAAAAGGTTCATGATCAGCCCACCGCGTCCTTCCAGAACGCCGCCTTGCGGCAGCTTTTCCGATTCCACGATCAGGCTGTGCATCAGGTCGGTGACGCCGACGACGCGCAAGCCTTCGGGCAGCCCGGGGATCGCCTGTGGCATGACATAGACCGAACGCATCGAGACATCGCCCAGCATCTCGACGGAATGCTCGGTGCCGGCTGGAATCCACATCGCGTGGTCCGGCGGCACCATCCAGCGCCCGTAGCGCGTCGTCACCAACACCACGCCGACAAGCGCATGCAAGAGCTGGCTGCGGCTGTGGCGGTGCTGCGGCACACGGTAGCCATCGGGATATTCGGTCGGCAATGCCACCGCCGGCCCGGCCACTTGCTCAAGCCACTGCCAGCGGCTCTCGTGCAACTGGCCGAGATTGGCGTTGCCAGCGTGAAAGACTTCTTTGCCGTGCGGCATCCGATATGGCCCACTTGCGAAACTATTGGACCAAACCACGAAAGAAGTCATCCCGCTAGCAGCTTATAAGGCACCGTCCCCAAGCGCTCCACAGGAGCGTCCGACAAGGCGGCCGCAGGTGCGTCCGTCAACTGCCTGCGGGCCTGCCCGCCAAAAAGACCACGGAGCCTACCTTGACCGATACGATAGCCGCCAGCGTCGCCCCACCGGCGACCACCAGTCACGCTTCAGCCCAGGCGACGGCCTTCACCGTCATCCTGGCGGTGAGCTTCTGCCATTGCATCAACGATATCATGCAGTCGCTGCTGTCGGCCATTTACCCGCTCCTGAAAGAGAATTATGGCCTCGATTTCTGGCAGATCGGCTTGTTGACCTTCACCTTCCAGGTGACCGCGTCGCTGCTGCAGCCTGTGATCGGCATGATCACCGACAAGCGGCCGATGCCCTACTCGCTGCCCTACGGCATGGCGTCATCGCTGATCGGCCTGATCGTGCTCGCCTATGCCGGGCATTATTCGCTGCTGCTGATCGGCGCCTCGCTGATCGGCATCGGCTCGGCGATCTTCCATCCGGAATCCTCGCGCATCGCCCGCTTCGCCTCCGGCGGCCGCTTCGGCCTGGCGCAGTCGCTGTTCCAGGTTGGCGGCAATTTCGGCCAGTCCATGGGGCCGCTGCTGGCGGCCTTCATCGTCGTGCCGTTCGGCCAGACCAGCATTTCCTGGTTCGCCGTCGGCTCGCTGATCGGCATCATCGTTTTGTGGCAGGTCGGCGGCTGGTACAGCCGGCTGCGTGCCGCGCAGGGCACCCGCAAGGCGGCGAGCTTCGTTTCGCCTTTCCCGCGCCGCAAGGTGACGAATGCATTGATCGTGCTGACATTGCTGGTGCTGAGCAAGAATGCCTACATCGCCAGCCTCGCCAGCTACTACACCTTCTATTCCATGCATAAGTTCGGCGTTTCGGTGCAGATGTCGCAGGTCATGCTGTTCCTGTTCCTCGGTGCCTCGGCGCTGGGCATCCTGCTCGGCGGCCCGTTCGGCGACCGCTACGGACAGAAGGCGATGATCTGGTTCTCCATCGTCGGCGTGCTGCCTTTCACGCTCGCCCTGCCCTACGCCAATCTGGAATGGACGATGGTGCTGACGGTGCTGATCGGCCTGATCCTGTCCTCGGCCTTCTCGAACATCGTCGTCTTTGCGCAGGAGCTCGTGCCGGGCCGCGTCGGCATGATCGCCGGCATCTTCTTCGGCTTCGCCTTCGGCATGGGCGGCATCGCGGCGGCCGTGCTCGGCATCGTCGCCGACATGAAGGGCATCGATTTCGTCTTCCAGATCTGCTCGTATTTGCCGTTTCTTGGATTGCTCACCGTGTTCCTGCCGAACATGAAGGAAGCACGCAAAGCGCAGTTAGTTGCCTAGATCACGCTAATCTGAACCTCACAAAAAATGCACCCGCCTGATGGCGGGTGCATTTTTGTAGGCTATTCGGAAAGCCCTATGCCTTGAAGAAGGCCAGCAGGTCGGCGTTGATGACATCGGCATGGGTTGTGGCCATGCCGTGCGGAAAACCCTCGTAGACCTTAAGCTCGCCCTTCTTGAGCAGCTTGATCGTCAGCAGCGCCGAGTCGGCGATCGGAACGATCTGGTCGTCGTCTCCGTGCATGACCAGGACCGGCACGTCGATTGCCTTCAGATCCTCCGTGAAGTCGGTTTCCGAGAAAGCCATGATACAATCATAATGCGCCTTGGTGCCGCCCATCATGCCCTGGCGCCACCAATTGTCGATGACGCCCTGCGAGATGTCCGCGCCCGGGCGGTTGAACCCATAGAATGGACCGGCGGGAACATCGCGGAAGAACTGGGCGCGATTGGCTGCCTGGGCAGAGCGGAAGCCGTCGAAGACCTCGATCGGCAGGCCGCCGGGATTGGCAGCGGTCTTGAGCATGATCGGCGGCACCGCGCCGATCAGCACCGCCTTGGCGACACGGCCTTCGGCGCCGTATTTGGCGACATAGCGCGCCACTTCGCCGCCGCCGGTCGAATGGCCGACATGGATGGCGTTCTTGAGGTCCAGATGAGCGGTGAGTTCCGCGACGTCGGCGGCATAGGTATCCATCTCGTTGCCGATATCGGTCTGGGTCGAGCGGCCGTGGCCACGACGATCATGTGCAATGACACGGTAGCCCTGTGACAGGAAGAACAGCATCTGAGCGTCCCAATCGTCGCTGCTCAACGGCCAGCCGTGATGAAAGACGACAGGCTGCCCGGTCCCCCAGTCCTTGTAGTAAA
Organism: Mesorhizobium sp. M0140; assembly: GCF_040322475.1. NCBI lineage: Bacteria > Pseudomonadati > Pseudomonadota > Alphaproteobacteria > Hyphomicrobiales > Phyllobacteriaceae > Mesorhizobium > Mesorhizobium sp. M0140. Next base: position 56,948 of record NZ_JAMYTM010000008.1, read on the forward strand.
TCTGCGTTCCGTCCTTGGTGGTGATCGTACCGCTGCCGGAACTGGGCTTGGTTTGCGAGGTCATCTCAATCTCCTTCTGTTATTTTCGCGATAAACGATGTCGCGATAACGATTTAGCTAGCGCGACTCAAAACCCTTGTCCACAAAAATATGTATCGCGATATTATTTTTCGTGGTATCGAATTGACGCCCATATTGGCAAAAGGAATGCGCCGTGCCTCTCCCGTTGGACAATCAGCTCTGTTTCACGCTCTATGCCACCAGCATGGCCATCAACCGCAGCTACAAGCCTATGCTGGACGAGATGGGCATCACCTATCCGCAGTACCTGGTACTGAACGCACTTGGAGAGGCTGACGGCATGTCGGTCGGCACGATCGCCCACAGGCTCGCTCTGGAATCGAGCACCGTCACGCCGCTGGTAAAGCGAATGGAGCAGGCCGGGCTGGTGACCCGCCAGCGCAGCCAGACCGACGAACGCCAGGTGCAGGTCGACCTGACATCAGCCGGGCGCGGGCTGCTGGTGCAATGCAACTGCCTGAATGAAGCCTTGATCGAGCGCTCGGGCATGACGCTGGCGCAGCTCGATGCCTTGAACCGGCAGATCCAGGCGCTACGCACCGCGTTGATCGGCGACCGGTAGCCGGCCCGGCCTTCTCGACGGTCGGACCTCACCCGCCGGCCTCTGCCCGCGAGATGCATCCTCGAAGACATTCGCGGATCGAACGCGACGACTGCGTCAGGGCGCGTCGCCCAGATAGATGCGGTGGAGATCGTCACGCGCTGCAAGGTCGGCCGCCGGCCCTTCGAGCGCCACGCGGCCGGTGTCAAGAACATAGCCGCGCTGTGCGTAGGCAAGCGAGAGAGCCGCATTCTGCTCCGCCAGCAGAAAGGCCGTCCCTTTCTCCCGGTTAAGGCGCGCGATGATCGCGAAGATTTCCTGAACGATGCGCGGTGCGAGCCCCATGGAGGGCTCGTCGAGCAGGACGAGCCTTGGTTGCGTCAACAACGCCCGGCCGATGGCCAGCATCTGCTGTTCGCCGCCGGACGCAAGCCCGGCATGCGTGCGCCGCTTGTCGCGCAGGCGTGGAAACCAGCCGTAGACGTCGTCGAGCTGACGCTGCAGCTCCTTGCGGCTTGGCCGGTGCAGAAATGCGCCGGTCAAGAGGTTCTCCTCGACCGTCAGATGCGAAAAGACATGGCGCCCTTCCATGACGTGGACGATGCCCCGCGTTGCCAGTCTGTTGGCCGCAAGCCCGAGAATATCCTCACCGTCGAGGCGAATATGCCCCCGGCGCACCTTGGCCCGATCGGCGCTGGCCAGGCCCGAAATCGCCTTGAGCACAGTACTCTTGCCGGCACCGTTGGCTCCAAGCAAAGCAACGATTTCGCCGTTGCCGATCGTCAGCGACACATCGGCGACGGCCAGAATGGCGCCCCCATAGACGACTTCGATGCCCGACACTTCGAGAAGGGTGTCCTGATCAGCCGCCGGGGCGACGGGCTTCGATGTCGTGGTCATGGCGTTTCTCCTTATCGTGGGAAACCGTCAAAGCGGCCGCCGCGTCCTGTCAGTTGCTGCCGATATCGCGGGGCGTAATTCCATGCTCCTTGGCATAGGCCTCGGATTTCGCGTCGATCAACGGACGCAGCGTTGTGCGATCGGCCTGCACCCAGTCGCTGACGAGAGACCATTTGGACCCGTTCCATTGCTGCACGCGCACCGCGCCGCCGCCCTCATGGTCCGCGGGCGTCAGTTGGAGGTTCTGCACCAGGCCTCGGAAACCTGCCCTTTCAAGGGCTGCGTCATCAAGCTTCAGGTGCTCCAGCGCCCACTGGCCTTCTTCTCCGGTGATCGGGCGGTTGCCGAACTTGGCCTGGGCCTGCCGAACGATCTCCACAGAGAGCAGGGCGCCGACGAGACCTGAATTGTAATAGACGCTGCCGAAGGCCTTGGTATCGCGCAGGTCGGACTTGCCGGCGTCGATGATGTCCTTCTTCAAACGCTCGTGGATCTTGAAGTCGGCGCCGGCCGGATAAGGCGTCAGCGCCAGATATCCCTTCGCCGCTTCGCCGGCCGGGATCACGTCTTCCTCGGACGAAGCCCAGACATCGCCGATGATGTGGTCGGCGGGAAAGCCGAAACGCACCGCGGTCTTGATGGCTACCGGCGTCGAAACACCCCAGGTTCTCAGGAACACCCAGTCCGGCTTTGCTTCGCGGACCTGCCGCCACTGCGAGGATTGTTCGCTGCCCGGATCGGCAACGGGAATCTGGATATTCTCGAAACCGTATTTCTTTGCCAGAAGGGCGAGCGGATCAAGCGTCTCGCGGCCATAGGCGCTGTCATGGTAGACGGTGGCGATCTTCTTTCCCTTGAGCTTGTCGAAGCCGCCTTCGCGCTCGGCAACATAGTTCACGACCGCCGACGCCTCGCTGTAGAAGGTCACCATGACCGGAAAGATATAGGGGAACACACGCCCGTCGGTGGCCTCGGTGCGACCGTAGGCAAGTGTTACCAGCGGTATCTTGTCCGCGGCCGCGCGGTCGGAAAGTGCATAGGCGGCAGGCGCGCCGTTCGGGAAATAGGCGGCGACCGGAGCGCCGTTCAGCCCGTGCTTGAAGCGCTCATAGCATTCGATGCCCTTTTCGGCCGTCCATTCCGTCTCGCATTCCTGCCAGGCAATCTTGACGCCGTTTATGCCGCCTTCGACTTCGTTGATATAGCGGTAATAATCGATCTGCCCGGCCCAGATGGAAGCGCCCGACGCCGCATAGGGGCCGACGCGATAGCTGGCGATCGGGAAAAACTGTTTGTCGCTGTCGGGACCCGGCTGGGTTTCAACGGCCTTGGCTGCACTGGCAAGCAGCAGCAACGAAGTGGCAGCCGCCAGGGCAGCGCGCAAGAGCTTTTGGTGCATGGCGAGCTTTTGGTGCATGGTGAACTCCTGTTTCAGGCAAGGAGGGGCACGACGCCCCTCCCCCGGTGGGACTATCAAGTGGAATATCAATTGGTTTCGGTATCTGGCGTACGCGGTGCGATGCCGTGTTCCTTGGCATAGGCGGCGGCTTGCTGCTCGATCAGCGGCCGTAGCGCTTCGTGGTCGGCCTTGATCCAGTCGGTCTGGAGAACCCACTTCTTGCCATCCCAGCTCTGGATGCGGGCAGCGCCGCCGCCTTCATGGTCAAGCGGCGTGATCTGGATCGGCTGCAGCAGGCCGACAAAGCCGATCTCCTTGAGACGGTTTTCGTCGATGGTCAGATGCTCGAAGGCCCACCGGCCTTCCTCGCCATTCAGGGGACGAGCGCCAAACTTCTTGTAGCCGGTGCGGAGCGCCTCCACGGCGAGCGCGGCATTGACCAGACCGACATTGTAATTGACGGCGCCGAAATACTTCTGATCGCGCAGGTCGGACTTGCCGGCGTCGAGAATGAATTTCTTGAGCCGCTGATGGATCTCGAAATCGGCCCCCGCCGGATAAGGCGCAAGGGCGGAATAGCCGATCGCCGCCTTCCCGGCCGGGATGACGTCGGATTCGGAGCCGGCCCAGACGTCGCCGATGATATGATCGGCCGGAAAGCCGAAGCGGGCTGCCGTCTTGATGCCCACCACGGTGGAGACACCCCAGGTGCGCAAGAACACCCAGTCCGGCTTCAGCTCATGGACCTGGCGCCATTGCGGCGACTGTTCATTGCCTGGATCGGCGACGGGGATCTGGATGTTCTCGAAGCCGTATTTCTTGGCGAGCAGGTCGACAGCGGGCTGGGTGGCACGCCCATAGGCGCTGTCGTGATAGACGGTTGCTATCTTCAAGCCCTTGAGCTTATCGAACCCACCGACCTTGGACGCGATATAGTTGATGCCGGTCGAGGCCTGGCTGTAATAGCTGAACAGCAGCGGGAAGGCATACGGGAACACCCTGCCGTCGATGGATTCGGTGCGCCCACCGGCCGGATCGATCAGCGGGATCTTGTCGGCGGCAGCCTTCTCGAGCAGCGCATAGGTCGCGGGCGTGCCGTGCGTGAAGAAGAAAGCGATCGGCGAACCATCCTTGCCGCCCTTGACCCGCTCGTAGACCTCGACAGTCCGGTCCGGGCTCCACTCGGTCTCGAACTCTTCGTAGTTGAGTTTTATCCCGTCGATGCCGCCCTCGACCTCATTGATATAGCGGAAATAGTCCCTTTCGCCTGCCCACCAGAGTTCGCCCGAAGAGGCGTAGGCACCGACACGATAGGTCGGCAGCGGGATATATTGCGACACGTCCGCGGCGTTGAGCGTGGCGGGGCTCGCCACGAAGGCGCCACCCGCCAAAAGCGCGGCAATGATCAGTTTCTTCACGTCTGTCTCCTGATTTTGAGCCGCGCAAGGCGGCGATTGCCTAAATCTCCACGCTGTCTTTGCAGCAAGCGGGCTAGTCCCTCCGGTTCCTTGATGAGAAACCAGAGGATGAGGACCCCGAAGATCACCTTCTGGATGTTTTGAAGCAGTCCGGCGTCGACATGGCCGCCGAGCAGCCGCTGGAACAGCCAGTCGAGCGCCAGCGGCAACAGGCTGACGAAGGCGGCTCCGAAATAAGCGCCGCGAATGGTGCCCATGCCGCCAATGATGATGATGAAGAGTATCTGGTAGGATCGCGTCAGGCCGAAGCTCTGCACGCTGGCCGATCCGAGATACGCAAATGCCCAGAGTGCGCCCGCAATGCCCAAGATGAAGCTCGATACGGCGAAGGCCTGGAGTTTCGCGCGCAGGATCGGCACGCCGATCACGGCCGCTGCCGTATCCATGTCGCGGATGGCCATCCAGTTGCGACCGGTCTGGCTGCGCACGAGATTGTAGGAAAGCCAGGTCAGCACGGCGACGCTGGCGAGCGTCAGGTAATAGCGTCCGTGCGGGCTGTTGAGATCGATGCCGAAGACGGACAGACCCGCTGGAAGCGAGATCGTGGCGGACGGATCACCGTTGTAGAACCACGGAAATTTGAGAAACAGCCATTCGAAGAAGAACTGCGCGGCAAGCGTGCTGACGATCAGATAGAAACCCTTGATGCGGGTCGAGGGAAAGCCGAAGGCGAACCCGACCGCGCCGGCGACGATGCCGGAAGCTATCAGCGCGAATGGCAGCGGCAGTTCGGGCAGCCGCAGCTGGAAGGCAAATGCCGCATAGGCGCCCACCATCATGAACGCACCGGCGCCGAGCGATATCTGGCCGGCATAACCCGTCAAAAGGTTAAGGCCGAGACCTGCCAGCGACAGAATAAGGAACGGCACGGCGATAGCATTGATCCAGTATTCCGTGGCGAGGAAAGGTAGGGCAACAATGAGGGCAGCTGCGGCTATGCCGGCCAGTGTCCGGGTGCTTGCGCCCTCGCCTATGCCGCCGGTAAGCCGGAGTTCAATATCGGACATGATTCAGACTCTTTCGATTTTCTGTTCGCCAAACAGACCGGCGGGGCGGATGAAGAGGAAGGCGAGCGCCAGCGCATAGGCAAACCAGGGCGTGATGCCGCCGCCGAGGAAGGGGCCGATATAGGTTTCGGCTAGGCTTTCCGTTGCACCGACAACGAGCCCGCCGACGATGGCGCCGGCAATAGAGGTGAAGCCGCCGATGATGAGCACCGGCAGGGCCTTCAGCACCACCAGCGACAATGAGAACTGCACGCCCTGGCGGGCGCCCCAGAGCAGACCGGCCACAAGCCCGACGAGCCCCGCAATGGTCCAGACGATCTGCCAGATGCGGTTGACATCGATGCCGATGGAGAGAGCGGCGCGAGTATCGTCGGCCACGCCCCTGAGCTCAACTCCGAGGCGGGTCTTGTTGAACAGCAGCGACAGGGCCACCACCAGGACGAGCGCGACTGCGGCGGCGGTGAGATCAAACTGGCTGATCATGATGTCACCGAGGAAGATCGGCAGATCCTCGATGCCGAGATCGAGCGCCCTGACCTGCGACCCCATGAGCCCTTGGGCTGTCCCTTCGACGATGTAGGCCAGCCCGAGCGTCGCCATGAACAGCGTCATCGGGCTGCGGTTGACGAGCGGGCGCAGGATCAGCCTCTCGATCCCGACTGCCATCAGCGCAAGCACGACCACCGTGATCGCCAGCGCCACCAGCACCGGCACACCCTGATCGGTCAGCGACACGAAGGTCAGGGCTGCAAACAGCAGGATGGACCCCTGCGCGTAGTTGAAGACGCCGGAGGCCTTGTAGATAAGCACGAAGCCGATGGCGACGAGCGAGTACATCGTGCCCGCCAGCAGGCCGCCGATGAGGGTTTCGAGAAACATGTTCATGCGGCGATCTCAACCTTGTCGTGGCCCAGATACGCGGCGATGACCTCGGGATTGTCGCGAATGGTATCCGGCGCGCCATCGGCCAGCTTGCGCCCGTAATCGAGCACGACGACATGGTGAGCGAGCTTCAGCACGATGCCGATATCGTGCTCGATCAGCACGATCGTCAGCTTCAGGTCGCGGTTCAGCCTGGCAATGATCTGCGCGATTTCCTGTTTCTCGGCGCTGTTCATGCCTGCCAGCGGTTCATCGAGAAGCAGCAGGCGGGGAGCCGCGACAATGGCGCGCGCTAGTTCGACCTTCTTCTGCACGCCGTAGGGCAGCAAGGCCACGGTGGTCTCGGCATGCCGCTCCAGATCGAAGAGGCGCAGGACTTCATGGGCGCGCTCGCGGAAACGGCGCGCCTCGGCGCGTGCGCGCGGCAAAAGCAGTGCTTCTTCCAGGAGCGTTGCGCGAGCATGCCTGGACAGGCCGGCAATGACATTGTCGGCGACACTCATTCCCGAAAACAGCGCGTTGTTCTGGAACCCGCGGCCGATGCCGCGGCGCGCGGCCTCCAGCGGCTGCATCCGATGGAAATGTTCGCCCTCGAAGATGATCTCGCCTGAATCGGGAACATAGACGCCGTTCAGTATGTTCAGCAGCGAGCTTTTTCCCGCCCCATTCGGGCCGATCAGGGCGCAGATTTCCTGAGGCGCCACCTCGAAACTTAGATCGGAGATCGCCTTCACGCCTTTGAATGCGAGGGAGATGTTCTTGACTTCCAATGCGGGTGCGGATGGCGTTGTCATGAATTCAGCGCTCCATGGTGGCTAACAGAGGCAAAGTCCGACGGTCCGGCGGCGCGGGCCGCTTTCCCTTCGGCGCCGTGCAGGGATGATGTCAGGCCGGTTCGGATTGGCGGGCGTGCCCTTCGGTCAAGGTTGATTGCGCCGCGGCCTCGTCGCGCTTGACGCGTTCGATGTCGCGGAAGCGATGGGCCGGATGGTTTGCCGGCAGATAGGGGCCTTCGCCGAACAGCTTTTCGCGCAGTGTGCCCTCGCGATACTGCGTCGCGTAGACCCCGCGCTTCTGCAGTTCCGGCACGACGTATCCGATGACGTCGGCAAAGCTGTCATGCGCCAGCGCATAAGCCAGGTTGAAGCCGTCGATGTCGGTTTCCTCGACCCACTCCTGCAGAAGATCGGCGATCGTCGATGGCGATCCCACGAAAAGCGGCCCGAGACCGCCAATGCCGCCCCATTTTGCAAGCTCTTCGATGGACCAGACCTTGTCGCCTCCGGCCAGATGCTCGACGGCGGAGATGATCGCGTTTGTCTTGACTTTCTTGACCGTATCCGTCGGTTTGTAGTGTCCGAAATCGATGCCGGTCCAGCCAGACATCAGGACCAGGGCGCCGTCATAGGAGGCGTGGTTCGCGTAATCCTGATATTTAGCCCGTGCCTTTTCGTCGGTTTCATCGACGATGATGGTTGCCATCGCATAGATCAGCACCTTTTTCGGATCGCGACCCTGCTCGGCGGCGCGCTTGCGGATTTCCGCGACATAGGCGCGGGTGGCATCCTTCAGAGGCGTCGAGATGAACACGCATTCGGCGTGGCCGGCGGCGAACTGCTTGCCGGCACCCGAGGCGCCGGCCTGGAAGAGAACGGGCGTGCGCTGTGGCGAAGGTTCGCATAGGTGAAAGCCCGGCACATCGAAATATTTTCCCTTGTGGCCGATCTCGTGGATTTTTGTCGGATCGGCAAATATCCCGCGCTCCTTGTCGCGCAGCACGGCTCCCTCTTCCCAACTGCCCTCGAACAGCTTGTAGAGGACTTCGACATATTCGGTTGCAACGTCATAACGATTGTCGTGGCTGCGCAGCCCGCCCTGGCCGATGTTCTTGGCCCCGCTCTCCAGATAGGACGTGACGATGTTCCAGCCGATACGGCCCTTGGTATGGTGGTCCGCCGTCGAGAGGCGGCGTGCGAAGGTGTAGGGATGCTCAAAGCTCGTCGAAGCCGTGATGCCGATGCCGAGATGTTTGGTGGCCAAGGCGATCGGGTTGGCGAGCTGCAACGGATCGTTCACCGGGATTTGCACGCCTTGCAGCAACGCATTGTCGAGGTTGCCCTTGTAGACATCATAATAGCCGATCACATCGGCGATGAAGACGGAGTCGAAGAACCCGGCCTCCAAAAGCCTGGCGAGATCTGTCCAATACTCCAGATCCTTGTAGTCCCAGGACCGGTCACGCGGGTGGCGCCAGAGGCCGGGCGACTGGTGACCGACGCAGTTCATTTCGAAGGCATTGAAGCGGATGGTCTTGCTCATTGTCGGTTCCGGAATCCTGCAAGCAATCGTGGTTGAGCTGGCAGGGTAGGGCCGGGAGCCAAATATCAAAGTAAATATATGGTTTTAATAGACTAGTCTAGGGAATAGCATTCCTCGATCGAGCCGTTTCGCGGAAGCAAGGTGTTTTGCGCGAGATCCCCATCAGGAAAAAGTAGACGCAATCACCTTGCCGCCGGTGGCGATCTTGACCCGGTCCGCCAAGCGGATGGTGCGATGATCCTGACGGCGATGGTCGGGCTGATCTGTCGCCGGCCTTCTCCACGTGGTCGTCTTTGGTGCCGGGCCGCGTCTCGACATCCGCCGCGGCTCAGCCCGCTGACGGTGTTCCTGCCGATATGAAGCAGGCCAGAAACTGGAAGCCGGCGCGGCGCTCAGATGAAGTCAGCTAGACTTCGGCTTTTGGCCCGTCGCGGCCAAATAGCGGCCTAAGCTCTAAGCCAAATGCCACCGCCCACACGTCATCATGCGGACTTAAGCACGGCAAATGACCGTTTGCGCATGGCCCGCTTTGCCTGGAAACTGACGGCGGGAGCGGGGCGGCCGACATGGAAGCCCTGGATCTTGTCTATGCCGAATTCGCGCATCAAGACCATCTGCTCGTCGGTTTCCACCCCTTCGACCAGGATCTTGTGGCCGCGATTTCGGACCAGGGTGATAATGTCCTGCAGCATTGCCTTGCCGCTCGGGGAACTGCAGTCGTGAAGAAACGAGCGGTCGATCTTCACCGTATCGAAATCGATCAGGCGAAGCCACGAAAGGCCCGCGAAGCCCGTCCCGAAATCATCGAGCCATATCTTGATCCCGAGCAGCTTCAGGTCGCTGATGCAGCGCAGGATGTCCGAATGCATCTCCATCTCCAGCCCTTCGGTGATCTCGAAGGCCAGTCTGCTGCCGGCGACGCGGGTCTCGCCCAGAATGGTCGCAACAGACGTTGCGAAGCCCGGTGTCTTAAGCTGGATCGGGGAGACGTTGACACTGACGACATGGACGTGATCGTCTGCCAGGAGCTCGGCGCACACTGTCCTTATCGCCCAGCGCCCGAGTTCCAGGATCGCGCCGGTTCGTTCGGCGACGGGAATGAACAGGCTCGGCGGAACCGATGTGCCGTCCAGCATCTTGAGGCGCATCAGAGCCTCTACCGCTTCAACCCGGTCCGATTTGACATCCTGGATGGGCTGGTAAACGAGTGAAACGAGATTCTGGCCGATCGCGATCTTCAGCAAGGCCGCAATGTTCTCACTCTCGTCGCTGCTTTGCGGATCGGTTGGATCGAACAGCCGGGCACAATTTCGGCCGCCGGCTTTTGCCAGATAGAGAGCGCGATCGGCCTCGTGGATGATCTTCTCCAGCTTGGCCCCGGTCTGCGTCCTGGTGAATGCGGCGCCAACGCTCACCGTTACGATCGAGACGCCGTCGCGCCGGAGCTCGTGGGTAAGCGCCAGGTTCTCCACCGTGCTGCAAATGGCTTCCGCGATGTTCAGGATCTGCTCTTTTGTCTCCATGCGCGCCAGGACGATGAACTCTTCGCCGCCGTAGCGGCCTATGGAACCATTATACTGTTTGATCATCTCGCTAAGGGCATTGGCGACATGGATCAGGCAGCGGTCGCCTTCCTGATGGCCGTAGCAGTCGTTGAATTTCTTGAAGAAGTCCACGTCGATGAGGATCGCCCCGAAGCTGGTGCCGACCTTTTGCCAATCGCTCCAGTAGTCCCGCAGCTTCTCGTCGATCGCGCGCCGGTTCTCCAGACCTGTAAGCGGATCGGTCCGCGACAATCTCAGCAGGGCCTTGCCGCGTTCGGTCGCCTCATTGTGCTGGATCTTGGCTTCCAGGGCATTCAGAAAGACGTTGTAGCGTTCCTCATTTAGTTTCCAGTTCACATACGAGGTGAACGTGAAACAAGAAACATAGAAAGCCCCAAAAACCATTTTGTATGTGAGGGTTGAAGGAACAAAGTAGTTTACAATGTAAAGTATAAATAAAATTATTGCGGAAGTTACGATAGAAAGCTTGAAATTGAACGTAAAGAAAAGATTGGCGCTCATCATGAATATGGTCCCAAAGACCATATAGTAAGAGACACTTTCCTTGTCCGCGCCCATAATCGCCGGACACAGCCAACCAACATAGCCAAAGATAATGGCCCCGGCGCAGGTCACGTCGAGCCATTCCGTCCCGACACCATGGCGAAGCTGCGCTTCCAGGATCAAAAGCGCGCTCAATCCGACCGTGAAGCGCGCCGTGATCGTATAGGCGGCCACATCCGGGATCAGCAGCAGATCGGTTGCCGAAAACAAGAGATAGATCGCAACCGCGATCCAAAGCCCTGGCCTGGCTTCCCCTCTTCGCGTCGCCTGCGCTTCCGTGCGGTAAAGGGTGCGAAGCTCGTCGGCCCCCAGTTCGTAGCGCGGCTCGTACGGCTCCGCATCAACCGCATCGACCAATACGGAGGACAGGTGTTCGTTCATCACAATAGACCCCGTTTGAAAGGGATTTTGTTTTCCGAACTCATTTCCAGCTTCTGCCCCCACGCGGGCCGGCTCCTTGGACGCGACGGCGATTGCGACGCCGGGCAAACAAATGCAATCGCGCAAGACAAGTTTCCGTTAACTCGAACCCGGAATTCGGGCCGAAAGCCGTCTAAAGAGGAACATGGTTGGCGGGAAATTAATCATAACGATAAAATGCCGTCGGCCCGACATTGGCAAAGGGAGCATTCTACGCAATAAGTTAACCGACTGTTAACTATGGAGTGATGGCGTGCAGACCGTTCTTGATGGCAAAAGCTTGATTACTGCCGAGATGCTCGCCGGCACGCTGCCTCGGGGAAAGCTCGAGCATCATGGCGAAGCGTTCGAAACCGCGCGTGCTGAGCTGGCCCTCATTCTCCACGCGACACAGCAGCAGGTCGAACAGGACAAGAACCCGGCCGAGATCGTCGGTCGCTTGCTGTCCTTTCTGAATGGCCTGCATTCCAAGGTTCATCCCGACGTCTGGCATGCGTTGATACCGGTCGCGCAGAACCATCCGATCCTGAAGTATTTTCTCGAGGATCCGCTGACGCACTGGTCCTTCACCAAGCCCAGGGGCTATTCCGGCGACGCGCAGTTGCTTGATTACATCTATTGCGATCCGCATGTGGCAGAGAGCGTGGCCAACGCCTCGGAGATCGGCAAGGCCCTGTACAGCCATACCCAGAACGTACCGTCATGCGTCGCCGCACGGGAGCGGCGCGATCTCTTGACCCGATACGTCGATCAGATCGCAACCAAGAACGGACCGGAAACCGAGGTCCTGGCGATCGCGGCCGGCCATTTGCGGGAAGCCAATCGTTCGGTCGCCTTGGCGGAGGGCCGTCTCAAGCGTTGGGTAGCGCTCGATCAGGATCCCCAGAGCGTTGGGCTGATCGCGCGCGATTTCCAGGGCACCGCGGTCGAAGCCATCGACGGCTCGGTGCGGACCGTGCTCACGCGGGGTCACAAGCTTGGCAAGTTCGATTTCGTCTATGCCTCCGGCCTTTATGACTACCTCGCCCACAACGTCGCGGTGAAACTCACGAAGACCTGCCTGCAGATGTTGAAGCCGAACGGGACGTTCCTGTTTGCCAACTACGCCGAGGGCACGCCTGACGCCGGCTACCGGGAGACATTCATGGACTGGGTGTTGCTGCTGCGGTCGGAGGTCGATATGTGGAACATCGTCAATGCCAGCGTCGACCGCAACGCCGTCGAGGCGCAGGTGTTCTTCGGCGAGAACCGCAACGTGCTTTATGCCGTCATCGAAAAGCGCGGATAGCGACCGCCTGGACTGCACCAGGCCGGGCGTGCCTTGGCTTGCACCTCCGGCCGCCTTCCGCTATAGAGCCGCCACCCGCGTAGACACCCTTGGAGGCAACGCGGCGGAAGGCCGCCTTCCCGCATGATCCCGAAAAGTGGATTCCGGTTTTCGGACCAGATCATGCATGGGTATGTCGGCTTTCGACGTTTACGGTCCAGGCACTCTGCCCACCGTGAGCGCTCCAGAACAAACCGAAAGGAAATGCCATGAGCCACGACACTTACGAGCTCAAGGCCGAAGCACGCGAACAGGTCGGTAAGGGGTCCGCCCGTGCAGTTCGCCGCAACGGTAAAGTGCCTGCAGTAATCTATGGTGACAAGCAGCCTCCCCTGGCTATCGCGCTCACCTACAAGGACATCTACTACAAGATCCATGGCGGCGGGTTTCTGACCACGATCGCCACGATCGATGTCGACGGCAAGAAGATCCAGGTCCTGCCGAAGGACTTCCAGCTCGACCCGGTCAAGGATTTCCCTGTCCATGTCGACTTCCTGCGCATCGGCAAGGACACCCAGGTCAATGTCGACGTGCCTGTCCACTTCATCAATGAAGACAAGTCGCCCGGCATCAAGCGCGGCGGCGTGCTCAACATCGTGCGTCACGAAGTCGAGTTCCACTGCCCGGCCAATGCGATCCCGGAGTTCATCACCGTCGATCTCACCGGCGCCAACATCGGCGACTCGATCCACATCTCGGCGGTCAAGCTGCCGGCTGGCGTCAAGCCTGTGATCTCCGACCGCGACTTCACCATCGCGACCATTGCCGGTTCGTCGGCGATGAAACCGGAGACGGAAGAGACGGCTGAAGCGGCTGCACCTGAAGCGGCTCCTGCCGCCGAAGAGAAGTAACTCTTTCCCGCCCGGAGCAGACGATGCTTGTCTTTGCAGGCCTCGGCAATCCGGGCGCGAAATACGCCAGCAACCGCCACAATGTCGGTTTCATGGCGGCGGACGCAATCGCCCGCCGCCATTCCTTTTCGCCCTGGACGAAGAAATTCCAGGGCCTGATTTCTGAAGGCACGCTCGGCGGCGAAAAAATCGTCCTGATCAAGCCGCAGACCTTCATGAACCTGTCCGGCCAGTCGGTCGGCGAAGCACTGCGCTTCTACAAGCTCGAGCTTTCCGCGCTCACCGTCTTCTATGACGAGATCGACCTTGCCGAAGGCAAGCTGCGCATAAAGACTGGCGGCGGTGCCGGCGGCCATAACGGCATTCGCTCGATCGACGGCCATGTCGGCAACGCCTATCGCCGCGTACGCATCGGCGTCGGCCATCCCGGCGTCAAGGAAATGGTCCAGCACCATGTGCTCGGCGATTTCGACAAGGCCGACCGCGAATGGCTCGAACCGCTGCTCGACGCGATCGCCGACAACGCCGCCATGATCGCCAAGGGCGACGAGTCCGGCTTCATGAACAAGACCAGCCTCGCCGTCCAGGGCAAGGCCGGCTCGCAACCGGAAAAGCCGGCACCGAAGCAGCCGGCGCAGAAGCAGCAAAGTCACGTCCGCCAGGCACGGCCGCAGCAGGTGCCAGCCAAGCTGCCGGAAAGCGGTCCAATGGCCGCCATGCTGAAGAAGCTGTTCGGCGGCAAGGACTGAGCATCAAGGGGACCGAAGGGCTTGACGTTGATCACCCCTATCGCCCATAGCCCTGATCAAATTTCTATTTTCCCGATAGGACCGAACAAAAATGGGTTTCAAATGCGGCATCGTTGGCTTGCCCAACGTCGGCAAGTCGACGCTTTTCAACGCGTTGACCAGAACGGCTGCGGCGCAAGCCGCCAACTATCCATTCTGCACCATCGAACCGAACACCGGCGAGGTGGCGGTGCCAGATCCGCGCCTGCAGAAGATCGCCGCGATCGCCAAGTCGAAGGAGATCATCCCGACCCGCATATCCTTCGTCGACATTGCCGGTCTGGTGCGCGGTGCCTCGAAGGGCGAAGGGCTGGGCAACCAGTTTCTCGCCAACATCCGTGAGGTCGACGCCATCGTGCATGTGCTGCGCTGCTTCGAGGATGACGACATCACCCATGTCGAGGGCCGCATCGACCCCGTCGCCGATGCCGAGACGGTCGAGACCGAGCTGATGCTCGCCGACCTCGACAGCCTCGAACGCCGCATCGTGCAATTCCGCAAGCGCGCCGGCAGCAAGGACAAGGAAGCGACGACCGTGCTGCCGCTGATGGAGGCAGCGCTCGAACTGCTGCAGGCCGGCAAGCCGACCCGCATTCTGCTCAAGGGTATTTCGCCCGAAGATTTGCGCATCCTGCAGGGCTTGAACCTTCTGACCTCGCATCCCGTGCTCTATGTCTGCAATGTCGCCGAGGCCGACGCCGCCACCGGCAACGAGCACACCAGTGCCGTGGAAAACATGGCCACCGCCCAAGGCGCCGGCACCGTGGTGATCTCGGCGGCGATCGAGGCGGAAGTCGCCCAGCTCTCCGACGAGGAAGAAATGGAATTCCTGTCGTCGCTGGGCCTCGACGAACCCGGCCTGAACAAGGTCATCCGCGCCGGCTACGACCTGTTGCATCTCATCACCTATTTCACCGCCGGGCCGAAGGAGACGCGCGCCTGGACCATCCATAAGGGCGACAAGGCGCCACAGGCCGCCGGTGTCATCCACACCGATTTCGAGCGCGGCTTCATCCGCGCCCAGACCATCTCCTACAACGACTTCGTCACACTGGGCGGCGAAGTGGCGGCCAAAGAAGCCGGCAAGGCGCGCGACGAAGGCAAGGAATATGTCGTCCAGGACGGGGACGTGCTGTTGTTCAAGTTCAACACCTGATGTGACGGATGTCACGCCGCCGTGGCGGCGTGATCAGCGCCCTCTCCGGCTAGCCCGGGAAAACCAGCTATTGCCCAACTACCCTCCGGCCACTCACCCAGACCGTGGCGATGTTGGCCCGCGCTGCGTTGAGCACGATCTTCTGGAATATCTCCTCAAGCGTATCGTCGGCCATGCCGATGTGGATGTTCGATGCCCTGGCGCTGGTGTCGATCAGCAGCGCGTCAAACTCATAGCCGACGCGAAAATTGCCCGTCGGCAGATCAAGTGCTTCCGCACCGCCGGCGGTCGCCAGCCAGAACGCCTCCTGGTGCGTGATGGGTTCGCCGGGCGCACCGCGTTGCTCCGGCGGCAGGCCGGCATGCACACCGCTTTGCAGCGTCCTCGACGCTGACAATGCATGTCGGCAGCCATCGAACAGTGACGGGCTGTAGCCTCCGGAAATGTCGGTTCCGAGCCCGACGTGCATGTGCCGGTCAAGTGCTGCGCGCAGCGGAAATGCGGCATTGGCGAAATAGAAATTGGACAGCGGGCAATGGGCAACAGCCGCGCCCCTCTCATCTATGAGGTCCATATCCTGCTCATCGATGAAATTCGAATGCGCCAGGATCGTATGCCGGGTGAGCAGGCCGAAACCATCAAGGCTTGCCGCATCGGTGCGGCCGAAGCGCGTCTCGACGAACTGCTTTGCCCAGTCGCTCTCCGAGCAATGCGTCTGCACGTGGCAGCCGAATTCGGTTGCCAGCTCGCCGAGTCCTTGCAGCGCCGCATCCGTGCAGCTTGGGATAAAGCGCGGTGTGATCGCCGGCTGGACGAGCGGCCTGTCGCGCGGATCCAGCGACTTGACCGCCTCGATGAACCGTCTGGTGTCCGATACCGCGCTTGCCGCATCGGCATCGCGGTAGAAAGGTGGACACTGCTCTGGATCGTCCATCACCACCTTGCCGACGAGCGCGCGTTGACCCTTCTCAAGACAGGTCTCGGCAAGCGCCAGGCTCGCGTCAACATGGACCGTGGCGAAATAGAGCGCCGTGGTGGTTCCGTTGGCCAGCAGGTTATCGACCAGATCGGCATAGACCTCGCGGGCATAATCGACATCCGCATAGCGGGCTTCGAGCGGAAAGGTGTATTTCTGCAGCCAGACTTCGAGCGGCACATCCAGCGCCTTGCCCATCTGCGGCCATTGCGGCGCATGGATATGCAGGTCGATGAGACCGGGCAGCAGGAATTGGCCATTGGCAAGCTCAACAAGCGTGCCCGCCAGGCGGGCAGCGTTCTGCCTGACCTCGTACTCGCGATGATCCGGCGCCAGCATTTCCGCGATGCGCCCCTGTGCATCGACGCTGAACAGATGGTCCTTCAGCACCTCCAGCCTGCCGCGTTGGGGCGTGTGGAAGGCGGTGCCGAGCAGCGTGAAGGGTTCTCTCGTCATTGCGGCTCCGGTTTGGCTAACGGTCTGCTTGGCCTACAAAAAAACAGTTGGCAAATGTTGTGGCCGCTGTCCTTCGGCACCGACTGATCCCATGATCGAGCGGGAATTTCCAGAGGGGTCAGAAGGGGAACGGTACATGGAACGCGTTGCGTCAGAGATCACATTGATTGCCCAACCGGACGATCCGCTGCCATGGGGCAAGGCAGCGCTGCTCGGCCTCCAGCATGTACTGGCGATGGACGTCTACATCGTGCCGTTTATCATCGCATCGGTGCTCGCCTTCAGCGTCGGCGATGCCGGCGCCTTTATCCAGTCCGCATTCGTGGCCGCAGGCATTGCCACACTGATCCAGTCGCAGCTTTTGATGCGGCTGCCGGTCGTCCAGGGGCCGTCCTTCGTCCCGATCGGCGCGGTGCTGGCCATCGCCTTCGGAGCAGGCGGCGGCGTTGGCGGTCTCTCCGCCGTGGTCGGAGCGCTCATTCCGGGCGCCATACTGGTCATCCTGCTCGGTTCGCCGACAAGAATCTTCCATCGCCTCGTCAACCGCTTCGTACCGCCCATCGTCGGCGGTGCGATCATCATCGTCGTCGGCGTCGCCTTGATGCCGGTGGCGCTCAAGGAGAGCGTGTTCGCGGTCCACGGCACCGCCACGGTCGGCGGCAACATCGTCCTCGCTTTTATCGCCGCTGCCTTCCTCGTCGGCTGCATGCTGACCGGCATGGCACTTGGCGCGAAGGGCGCCTGGCTGCGCCTGCTGTCCGTGATCATCGCCCTGGTGGCAGGCAGCGTGGCCGCCGCCTTCATGGGCCAGTTGAACATGGCGGGCGTTGCGGACGCGACATGGTTTTCCATGCCGCGAATCGCCTTCCTCAATCTCGACGTGACGTTCTCGCTGTCGGCGACACTGACGATGCTGATCGTCTATATCGTCGTTCTCGCCGAAACCACCGGCACCTGGTTCGCCGTCGGCGCCGTCATCGACAAGCCGCTGTCGGACGAGCAGCTCGACAAGGGCGCGACAGGTGAAGGCCTCGGCTGCCTGGTCAGCGCGCTGCTGTGCAGCACCCCGGTGACCGGCTATTCGTCCAATGCCGGCATCATTGCCATCACCGGCATTGCCAGCCGCGCCGCCTTTGCCGCCGCCGGCATCTTCCTGGTGCTGTTCGGGCTGATCGGCAAGCTTTCGGCGGTCATCGCCTCGATACCGGGGCCTGTCATCGGCGGCGTTTTCGGCGTCCTCTGCGTCGTCATCGCCATGAACGGTTTCCGCGTCGTGCGCGGTACACCCCTGACCGAGCGCAACATGCTGGTCATCGGTCTGCCGATCCTGATGGCGCTGTTTGCCACGCTGGCGCCGCCGGATTTCGTCAAGACGCTCCCCGACCTCGTGCAGTACATCCTCGGCTCATCGATCGCCTTCGGCGCCGTCTGGGCCATCGTGCTGCACCAGATCCTGCCAAACTCCCGGTAGACGTATCCTAAGATGGCGGGCGGCAATGTGCCGTCCGCTATCTCTCTGCATCGTTGACAGCACTTGCCGTTGACCTGTTTTGCGGGCGGCATGGCCTGCCTTGACCTTGTCACATCACGGGTCTAATCGGCTGGGGCACGCGGTCGGCGCTTTCGGCGAAAGTGTCCGTCTCGTGCAATCCAACACGACGCGTCAATCCGAACGCACCCTTTGACCCCAGCAAGGGATATCAGGCGATGATCAAGGCCTTCGTCGTGGACAATGACCGCCTGCGCGTCGTCGACGATCTCCTGGCAAACAGCGAGACCATCGTCTGGGCGGACCTGTTCAACCCGACAAAGGAAGAGGAAGCGACGATCGAGAGCTGGCTCGGCGTTGCCATTCCGACGCGCGAGGAGATGGAGGAGATCGAGATTTCGAGCCGCCTCTATGTCGAGGACGGCGCCTACTTCATGACCGCCACCCTGCCCGCCCAGACCGAGGTCGACGATCCCTTGATGTCGCCGGTCACCTTCGTGCTCGCCGGCACAAGGCTGATCACGGTGCGCTACCACGAGCCGAAGGCCTTCAAGACCTTTCCGCAGCGCGCCGAGAAGGTGGCGACCGGCTGCACCAGCGGCGACACCATCCTGATCGGCTTGCTGGAGGCGATCGTCGACCGTCTCGCCGACATTCTGGAACGCGCCGGCCGCGACATCGAGGCGATCTCGCGCGATATATTCGAGGCGCGGTCGACCAAGGTTTCCAAGCGCAACCGTGATTTCCAGGAGTTGCTGAAAGCCATCGGCCGCAAGGAGGACATCGCGTCTTCGATCCGCGACAGCCTGATCTCTCTGCAGCGGCTGGCAGGCTTCTTCGCCCATGCCTCGACCCGCACCAAGATGAGCAAGGACACCAAGGCGCGCATCAAGACGCTGTCGCGCGATGTGCTGTCGCTCGCCGACCACGCCACCTTCCTGTCGCAGAAGATCTCCTTCCTGCTCGACGCCACCCTCGGCATGATCTCGATCGAGCAGAACGCCATCATCAAGATCTTCTCGGTCGCCGCCGTCATCTTCCTGCCGCCGACTTTGGTCGCCTCGATCTACGGCATGAATTTCGACGTCATCCCCGAGTTGAAATGGGAGCTTGGCTATCCCTTCGCCATCGCCATGATGGTGCTGTCGGCGATCCTGCCCTTCTGGTACTTCCGCCGCCGCGGCTGGCTCTGAGTGGCCCTGTCGATCGGCTGCCACAGGCTGGCGCAGTAGAAATCGCTTGACCAAACGAACGCCGGCCTGCATCCGGAAACCCCGATCCTGGGGATCGTGGGTCGACAAGCCGGATTCCAGACCATGACTGCAGAGATAAAAACATGGGCCTATGAGGACTTCATCGAGGGCGCATCGATCGACCTCGGCTCGAAGCTCGTGAGTGCCGCCGAGATCGTCGAATTCGCCGGAGAATTCGACCCGCAGCCGATGCATCTCGACGAGGAAGCCGGTAAGGCCAGCATCCTCGGCGGGCTGGCAGCGTCGGGCTGGCACACCTGCGCAATGTTCATGCGCATGCTGTGCGGTGCGTTCCTGCTGGACTCGACCTGCCAGGGCGCGCCCGGAGTCGATCAGGTCAAATGGAAGAAGCCGGTCCTGGCCGGCGACCAACTGACCGGCACCCTGATGGTTATTGCCAAGCGCCTGTCGAAATCGAAGCCGCAACTCGGCTTCGTCACCATGCGCAGCGAACTGTTCAACCAGCGTGGCGAAAGCGTCTTCGAGCTCGAGAACTCCGTCATGTTCCTCACGCGCGATGCCGCGGGGAGCCAAGCATGACACTGGACGAGTTCTTCCGTATCGGCACCACCGTCACGCTCGGCTCGCACTCATTCGAGCCCGAGGCGATCAAGGCCTTCGCCCGTAAGTACGACCCGCAAATCTTCCATATCGACGAGGAGGCCGCGAAGAAAAGTGTGCTCGGCGGCCTCTGCGCGTCCGGCTGGCACACGGCCGCGACCTGGATGAAACTCAATCTGGAAAACCGTATGGACGCCGAGATCGCTGCGTGGAGCGGTCCCGGTCCAGTGCCGGAATTCGGTCCCTCGCCCGGCTTCAAGAACCTGAAATGGCTGAAGCCGGTCTATGCCGGGCAAACCATCACCTTCACGCGCACCGCGCTGTCGCACCGCCCAATCGCCTCACGCCCCGGCTGGCGGCTGCTGGCGCTGCGTTCGGAAGCTTTCGATTCCACCGGCGACAAGGTGCTCGAGTTCGAAAGCGCCGTTCTGGTGAAGGCCGAGTAACGCCACTTTCCCTCTCCCTTCTTGTAGGAGAAGGGAGAGCACTCCTCAATGTCCTTCGAACCCTATCAGCGTTCTGACCGGCACACCGAGGGCTTCGAGCTTGGCGCGGCCGCCGAGGTCCGGCAGGTCGATGACAAAACAGGCAGCGAGGATGTCGGCGCCGATCTGGCGCAGAAGTTTGACCGCGGCTTCAGCCGTTCCGCCGGTGGCGATCAGATCGTCGACAAGGATCACCTTCTCGCCCGGAGCAACGCCGTCCTTGTGCATCTCCATCTCGTCCAGCCCATATTCCAGGCTATAGGCGACGCGCACCGTTTCGTAGGGCAGCTTGCCCTTCTTGCGGATCGGCACGAAACCGGCCGAGAGCTGATGGGCGACGGCGCCGCCAAGGATGAATCCACGTGCCTCGATGCCGGCGATCTTGTCGATCTTCTGGCCGGCATAGGGATGCACCAGTTCGTCGATGGCGCGGCGGAAGGCGCGCGCATTGCCGAGCAGCGTGGTGATGTCGCGAAACAGGATGCCGGGCTTGGGATAATCCGGAATGGTGCGGATCGCGGCGAGCAATGTGTCTTCGAGGGAGGATTTCATGGGTCGAGATTACCTGAAACGGACGTTCTTGCGCGACAATTGTTCGATCGAACTGCAGCCCATCAGCTTCATGCCGCGTTCGATCTCGACCCGCATCTGCTCAAGCGCCCGTTCGACGCCGGGCTGGCCTGCCGCCGCGAGCGGGAACAGATAGTAGCGTCCGACGCCGACGGCCTTGGCACCGAGCGACAGCGCCTTCAGCACATGGGTGCCGCGCTGCACGCCGCCATCCATGATGACGTCGATCCTGTCGCCAACGGCGTCGACGATCTCGGCAAGCTGATCGAACGCCGCCCGCGAGCCATCCAGCTGCCGCCCGCCATGGTTCGACAGCACAATGCCGCTGCAGCCGATGTCGACGGCGCGTCTTGCATCCTCCACCGATATGACGCCCTTGAGGCAGAACGGACCCGACCAAAGCTTGACCATCTCGGCCACGTCGTCCCACGTCATCGACGGGTCTAGCATCTCGGTGAAGTAGCGGCTGATCGACATCGTGCCGCCACCCATGTCGACATGCTCGTCGAGCTGCGGCAGCTTGAACCCCTCATGGGTGAAATAATTGATCGCCCAGGCCGGCTTGAGCGCGAACTGCGCCATTCCGGCGAGATTGAGCTTGAAGGGAATGGCAAAGCCGGTGCGTTTGTCGCGCTCGCGGTTTCCCCCGGTGATGCTGTCGACGGTCAGCATCATCACCTCGACGCCGACCGCCTTTGCGCGCTGCATCATCGCCCGGTTAAGACCTCGGTCCCGGTGGAAATAGAACTGGTAGACCTGTGGGCTGCTGCTGATGCCGCGCGCCTCCTCGAGGCTGACGGTGCCAAGCGAGGAGACGCCGAACATGGTGCCGTATTTGGCGGCGGCCCTGGCGACCGCGCGCTCACCCTGATGGTGGAACAGGCGCTGCAAGGCGGTCGGCGAGCAATAGAACGGCATCGCCAGCTTCTGGCCCATGACCGTCACCGACATGTCGACCTCGCTCACTCCGCGCAGCACGTTGGGAACAAGGTCGCAGGTCTCGAAGCTTTCGGTGTTGCGGCGATAGGTGACCTCATCGTCGGCCGCGCCGTCGATGTAGTTGAAGATCGGCCCGGGCAGCCGCTGCTGTGCCATCCGCCGGAAATCGGAAAAGTTGTGACAGTCGCTGAGCCGCATCATCGAATTCCAAAGGCCATGGCGGGACGAGCTTCTCGCCACCGTTCGATGCGTCGAATATCAACCTGATGCCGCCATGCCAACGGACTAATTGCCGAACTTTCGCTTGAGCACGAGCGTTAACAAAAAAGGAGCGCCTTAAGCGCCCCTTCCCGTCTAAATCCGGCTGACGAGGATTACATGCCGAGATCGGAACGAAGCTCGGCCCTGGCCACTTCATATTCAGCCTTGAAGTCGTCCCGGTTGAGCAGGACCGCGGCAATAACGCTGCCGGAAATCTTGCCCATCTCGACGTCGGACGCATAGTGGATGCCGCCGACCTCGCGGTTGTGGGCGTATTCGGCCGCACGCGCCATGATCTCGGCGCGCTTTTCCGGGACCATGTCGGACAGGATGATGCCCATCATCGTGCCTACGGTGGCATGGCCGGACGGCCAGGAACCGGAGCTCGACAGCTTGACCGCCGGCTTGACGAGATCGCTGAGCTGATGCGGGCGCGGGCGCTTCCAGACATCCTTGGCCGGGTCGACTACAGCCCCTTCGGTAGCCACCACGCGATCGAAGAAAGCGCTGAATTTCGGCAGCGTTTCCTTGTTGAATTTCGGCCCCATGACGTCGGCAAAGCGCCAGACATTCTCCTCGGCATCAGCCACCGCGCTGGCGACCATCTCCGGGGTGCGCGTCACCTGCAGCGTCAGCACCTCGCCGAGTTCGGCCTTGGTCTGCGCCGAATCGTTTGCCGGCGGCGGCGGCAGGATCATCGTCAGGTCGACGTCCTTGTTGGTGACGAAGGGCTGGGCGTCTTCCGCTTGCGCTGCCGAGCCGAGGATGAGCAGCAACAGGCCTGCCGCGAGCGATGCGTATCTTTTCATGAATGCGATCCTTTGATGAGAGCAGCACAGGATCGCCGGATGCGATGACGGCCATGTGACATGACCAGCCTCCGGAAATGCAAAAGGGCGCCTCTCGGCGCCCTTCGCGATCACTTGATTGTATGGCCTAGTGGGCCACGCCTTCCCACACCTTGCGCTTGGTGAGATAGACCAGCGCGCCGAACAAAAGCAGGAACACCAGAACGCGAAAACCGGTCTTCTTGCGGTCTTCCATATGCGGCTCGGCCGCCCACGCCAGGAAGGCGGAGACGTCGCGGGAATACTGGTCGACGGTCTGCGGCGCACCGTCATCATAGGTCACCTGGCCGTCGGAGAGCGGCTTGGGCATTTTCAGCGACACGCCGGACATGAAGTACGGATTGTAGTGGGTGCCTTCCGGGATCACCATGCCGGCCGGCGGCGTCTGGTCGTAGCCGGTCAGCAGCGAGTGGATATAGTCGGGACCGCCGGCATCGTATTGTGTGAAGATGTCGAAGACGAATTGCGGAAAGCCGCGCTCGACGCCGCGCGCCTTGGCCAGCAGCGACATGTCGGGCGGGGCAGCGCCGCCATTGGAAGCAGCAGCCGCTTCCTCATTGGCGAAGGGCGGCGGGAAATGGTCGGACGGCTTGCCGGGACGGTCGAACATGTCGCCGGCATCGTTGGGGCCGTCATGGATTGTGTACTCGGCCGACAGCGTCTTGATCTGCGCATCGGAATAGCCGAGGTCCGACAGCGTGCGGAACGCCACCAGGTTCATCGAATGGCAGGCCGAGCAGACTTCCTTGTAGACCTTGAGGCCGCGCTGCAACTGCGCCTTGTCGTAAGTGCCGAATGGGCCGGTGAAACTCCAGTCCATTTCCTTTGGCTCGTCGATCGGGAAATGCGTCGGATTGGCCACATTGTGTGCCTCTTCGGCGGCGATCGCCCGAGTGCCCGCGGCCCCAGCGGCGACCGCCACGAGGCCGATCAGCGCCAGCGAGGTGAGAATCTTTTTCATGCCAAATCCCCTTAGATTCTCTACCCGCTCAGCCTTTGGTTTCCGGAGCCGCCGTAGCGCCCGCCGGATGTCCGCTGCCGCCCTTGTTCTTCTCGAGCACCGCCTCGGTGATCGAGTTCGGCAGCCGTCGCGGCGTCTCGATCAGGCCGAGCACCGGCAGCGCGATCAGGAAGAAGGCGAAGTAGAACAATGTCGCCATCTGCGCCATGAACACATAGCTGCCTTCGGCCGGCTGCGAGCCCAGCCAGCCAAGCAGGATGGCATCGGCCACGAACAACCAGAAGAACAGCTTGTACCAGGGCCGGTAAACGGCCGAGCGTACCTTCGAAGTGTCGAGCCACGGCACCAGGAACAACATGACGATGGCGCCGAACATGCACAGCACGCCGCCGAGCTTGGAGTTGATCGGCCCGACATTGAAGGTGATGGCGCGCAGGATCGCGTAGAACGGCAGGAAGTACCATTCGGGCACGATGTGGGCCGGCGTCTTCAGCGGGTTGGCGACGATGTAGTTGTCGGGATGGCCGAGATAGTTCGGCAGGTAGAAGACGAAATAAGCGAAGAAGAACAGGAACACGATCATGCCGAACGCGTCCTTGATGGTCGCGTAGGGGGTGAAGGCGACAGTGTCGGTCTTCGACTTGACCTCGATACCCGTCGGGTTCGACTGGCCCACGACATGCAGCGCCCAGATGTGCAAAACGACGACGCCGGCAATCATGAACGGCAACAGATAGTGCAGCGCAAAGAAACGGTTCAGCGTCGGGTTGTCGACGGCAAAGCCGCCGAGCAGCAGCTGCTGAATCCAGTCGCCGACCAGCGGAATGGCGCTGAAGAAGCCGGTGATGACGGTGGCGCCCCAGAAGCTCATCTGGCCCCATGGCAGCACGTAGCCCATGAAACCGGTCGCCATCATCAGGAGATAGATGATGCAGCCGAGGATCCAGAGCAGTTCGCGCGGCGCCTTGTAGGAGCCGTAATAGAGGCCACGGAAGATGTGGATGTAGACGGCGACGAAGAAGAACGAGGCGCCGTTCGAATGCATGTAGCGCAGCAGCCAGCCGGAATTCACGTCGCGCATGATCTTCTCGACCGAGCCGAAGGCCAGATTGGTGTCAGCCGTGTAATGCATGGCCAGCACGATGCCGGTCAGGATCTGCGCCACCAGCATGATCGAAAGGATGCCGCCAAAGGTCCACGCATAGTTGAGGTTGCGCGGCACCGGATAGGCAACGAAGCTGTCATAGACCAGCCGCGGCAGCGGCATGCGGGCGTCGAACCAGCGTCCGAGACCGGTTTTGGGCGTATAGGTCGAGTGTCCCTCGCTCATCGAAATATCCCCTGCCTCAACCGATAAGGATCTTGGTATCGGAAATGAACTTGAATACCGGAACCGCCATGTTCTCAGGCGCCGGGCCTTTGCGGATGCGGCCGGCCGTATCGTATTGCGAACCGTGGCACGGGCAGAACCAGCCGCCGAAATCGCCTTCCTGGCCAAGCGGAATGCAGCCGAGATGCGTGCAGACCTGAACCATCACCATCCAGGCCTCCTTGCCGGGCGTGGTGCGATTGGCGTCGGTCGCCGGCGCATCGGACGGCAGATTGGCGTTGCGGGCGATCGGATCCTTGAGATCGGCGAGATTGACAGCCTCGCCGTCCTTCATTTCCTGTTCGGTGCGGTTGCGGACCACGACCGGCTTGCCGCGCCACTTGACGATCAGCGACATGCCCGGCGTCAGCGAGGCGACGTCGACTTCGACGGAAGCGAGCGCCAGCGTCGAGGCATCGGGGCGCATCTGGTCGATGAACGGCCACGCGAAAGCACCCGCGCCGACCACTGCGGCCATGCCGGTGGCGACGTAGAGAAAATCACGACGGTTGGGATCCTGGGTGTCGGTTGCGCTCACGGGTGCCTGATCCTTTCGCCTCTTCCGTGCCGGTGGCTGAGCCTTGTTCCCCGCTCAATTACGCCAACCCGACAGCGCATGGCGAACAGGCTTGCGAATTCCTCCGGCATTTGGACTTCGGTTTATGCGTGAAGCCCGTTTTTGTCCAGACGGGTGAAGGCACAAGGGCAGATTGTCGCGGGCGTTCCGCACAGCGATGAATTTGACGTGCTTGGCTAAATGTAGCAATATGTCTACATCTACTCGACGGAGGTGCTGAAATGAACATCTCAACGAAGACGATCACCATCATGTCGAGCCGTGAATTCAACCAGGACACGGCGCTTGCGAAGCGGGCTGCCAGGAACGGACCGGTTATCATCACCGATCGCGGCAAGCCTTCCCATGTGCTGATTTCGATGGAGGAATACGAGCGGTTGGAGAAGAAGCCGAGAAGCCTCGCGGACGCGATTGCCGACGATCGCCCCGAAGCAGACTTCGACTGGGAACCACCTCGCCTGGAAGGACCGTTTTTCAAGATTCCCGATCTCGACTGATGTTTATTCTCGACACCAATGTCGTTTCGAATCTGCGTCGTCGGGACAAGGCCGATCGCAACGTTTTAGCCTGGTCTGAGACCCACGACGTCGCCAGCTTTTTCATGTCGGTGATTTCGATCCTGGAACTCGAAATCGGAACACTGTTGTTGTCGAGGAAGGACACCCGCCAGGCCGCCATGTACCGTGAGTGGTTGGATCAAATACTAATTCCACAGTTCGACGACCGGATACTGAGCATAGACACGGCCGTTGTCGTGCGTTGCGCAAACCTCCACGTTCCTGACCCTAAGCCGGAACGCGATGCTCTCATTGCCGCCAGCGCGCTTGTCAATAATTTGACAGTCGTGACACGCAATACCAAGGATTTTGAGGGCACCGGGGTGAAGCTTTTCAATCCCTGGATACCCGCGAAGGGCTAGATAGCCAGGGCACAAATCATAGACCGCGACACCTGGTCTGTTCGCTCCGACCATTGGAAGGGCGAATTGCAATGTGGCGCCTACGGCTCTCCTGCCTGATCTTCAACTATCTGCCTGGCGTCGGAGGCGGCCCCGCCTGCATACACATCCCTACGCTGAGATCTTCATCATTCGCCAGGGCACCGGCCTGTTCACCGTCGGCGACCAGGAGATCGAGGCATCCGCCGGCCAGATCCTGATCGTGCCGCCCAATACGCCGCACAAATTCACCAATCTCGGCCCAGGCCCGCTGGAGACGACCGACATCCACGAGAATGGCAGCTTCATCACCGAATGGCTTGAGTAGACCATGATCCCGAAAAGTGGGAACCGGTTTTCGGAATAAGATCATGGTCCAACAAAAGAGAGTTATTTCGCGCCGAGCCTGGCCAGCACCGCTTTCGGGATGTTGTATTCACGAATGACGGTATCGTGCTTGCGCAAGCCGCACAGCTCGCGCTGGATGAAATAGCCATGCACCGCCTCGGCGGCATCCTTGAGCAGCCGGGGGCGCAGTTGCTCGTCGGCATTGTCGCGCAGCCTGGCCAACGTTTCCTCTACCCGCTGGCCGGCGCGGCCAAGTGCTGCCGCCTTTTCCGCCAATATTTCATGGCCGAGCGCGTCGAAGGCGGCTTCCGCGGACGAGGCGCCGGCTAGATGAGATGGCGGACGCAAGGACATTTCAGCTTCCTTTCCCGAAGACCATGCGGTGTGTGACGAATTCTTCGCCTTCCACGCGCTGAAAGCCAAGCCGTTCGTAGAAACCGAAGGCTTCTTGCGGCGCGCGGGTGTTCAGCACGGCGAAATGGTGACGTGCCCTGTCGATAACGGTCTCGACCAGCATCCGGCCAAGACCGTTGCGACGGTGGCGCGCACTGACGAACAGGTGCCGGACCCGGCCGTGGCCCCTGGCCTCGAAATAGGGATCGATGTTCAGCCCGCACACGCCGGCGAGTTCCCGGCCATTCCAGGCTCCGTAGAGTGCCTCGCCGCGCTTCAAGAACTTGTTGCGGCCGCTAGCCCAGCCATCCGCCAGGCGCACCAGCATCCAGTAGCCCCCAAACCGGCTTTCCTGCTTCAGCGCGTCGAAGGCCGGCGTGGTTGGCCGGAGCCGCTTGAGCACATAGCTCACTCCGGGGCCGATCTCTGGAATTACCTCTGCCGATCCAACCATGCCCTACTCCGCAGGCCGCGTCTCTTCGAGCACGCTGTCCTCGTGATAGAGAAAACCGCCGGACTGCCGCTTCCACAGCCGCGCATAGAGCCCGTCGAGCGCCACCAGCTGGTCATGCGTGCCTTGCTCGACGATGCGGCCGCCGTCGAGCACCACCAGCCGGTCGAGTGCTGCGATCGTCGACAGCCGGTGGGCGATGGCGATGACCGTCTTGTTCTCCATCAGCCGCGTCAGATTCTCCTGGATTGCCGCCTCGATATCCGAATCGAGCGCCGAGGTCGCCTCGTCGAGGATCAGGATCGGCGCGTCCTTCAGGAAGACACGGGCGATCGCCACGCGCTGGCGCTGGCCGCCCGACAGTTTGACGCCGCGCTCGCCGACAAAGGCCTCGTAGCCGGCGCGGTCCCTGTTGTCGCGCAAGGTCAGGATGAACTCGTGCGCTTCGGCCTTTTTCGCCGCCGCGATCACCTCCGCATCGGTCGCGTCAGGCATGCCGAGCTTGATGTTGTCGCGCAGCGAACGGTGGAACAGCGCCGTGTCCTGGCTGACGACGCCGATATTGGCGCGCAGCGAATTTTGCGTGACTTTGGCGGCATCCTGGCCATCGATGGTGATCGACCCGCTCTCCAGATCGTAGAGCCGCAGGATCAGATTGGCGAGGGTCGTCTTGCCCGCGCCAGACGGTCCGACCAGCCCGACCTTCTCGCCCGGCTTGACGACAAGGTCGATGCCGTTCAGTACGCCGAAACCTTTGCCGTAATGGAACTCGACGTTCTTCACCTCGATACGCCCGCCTGCCACCACGAGTTCCTTGGCGTCGGGCGCATCCGTGAGGCCGAGCGGCTGCGAAATCAGCGCCTTGGAGTTCTCCAGCACGCCGAGGTTTCGCAAGATGCTGTTGAGCTGCATCATCAGCCGGCCAAGCAGCATATTGAGCCGCAGCACCAGCGACAGGGTGAAGGCGACAGCGCCGACGGTGATCGAGCCCTCGACCCAGAGATAGACGGCAAAACAGCCGATCGCCGTGATCATGATGCCCGACAGTGTCGTCAGCGCCATGCGCACGCCGGTCAGCCGGCGGGTGAACGGGCGCAATGCGTCGAGGTAGATGTCGAAACCGTTCCTGATGTAGCGGTCGTCGCCATCGGCCGAGAACAGTTTCAGCGTCTGCACGTTGGAATAGGAATCGACAATGCGGCCGGTGATCATCGAGCCGGCCTCGGCTGTTTCCTCGGCATGCTTGCGGATTGCCGGCAGATAGAGCTTGGCCAGCCAAGCGAAAGCGGAAATCCAGATCACCACCAGCACCGCCAGCCTGAGATCGAGGCCTGCGACCAGCGCCAGCGTCGTCACCGTATAGACGATCATGAACCAGACGACCTCGATGAAGCTTTCCATCAGGTCGCCGGTGGCCTGGCCCGCCTGCCAGACCTTTGTTGCGATGCGGCCGGCGAAATCGTTCTGGAAGAAGGCGTAGGACTGGCGCGAGACATGCCGGTGCGCCTGCCAGCGCACCAGATTGTAGAAGCCGGGCGTGATCGTCTGTTCGTCGACCAGCGCCGAAAGGCCGACGACGACGGTGCGGATGACCAGCACCACCACGGCCATGAAAACCAGTTCAGGGCCTGCGGCGGCCCACAGTGCGTGCCAACTGCGCTCGGCGGGAAGCTGGTCGAGAATATCGACCAGCCGCCCGACGAAGTAGAACAGGCCGGCCTCGACCAGCGGCGCGATGCCGCCGATGACCAGCATGGCGAAGAAGGCGAACTTCGCCTGGCCGACATAGTGCCAGAGAAAGCCGCCGACGCTGGTCGGTGGCCGAAGATTCGCTGGCTCCCTGAACGGATAGACCCAGTTCTCGAACCAGCGATAGACGGCTGTCATCATGCGGCGGCCATCATTCTGCGGCTTGCCCCTTTGCAAGTGCGTCGTTGGCGGCGTCGGCGGGACCGTCCTCAAGCAGGAACCCGCCCGACTGGCGCTGCCAGAGCTGCGCGTAGAGCCCGCCCTTGGCGACGAGTTCCTCGTGCGAACCTTCCTCGATGACACGACCCTTGTCCATCACCACCAGCCTGTCCATCGCCGCGATGGTCGACAGCCGGTGCGCTATGGCGATGACGGTTTTGCCTTGCATGAGCTTGTAGAGATTCTCTTGGATCGCCGCCTCGGCTTCGGAATCAAGCGCCGAAGTCGCTTCGTCAAGGATAAGTATAGGTGCGTCCTTCAACATAACGCGAGCAATGGCGACGCGTTGCCGCTGGCCGCCGGACAATTTGACGCCGCGGTCCCCGACATGGGCATCGAAGCCCTTGCGGCCGCTGGCATCCGAAAGCCCTGATATGAAGTCCAGCGCCTCGGCGCGGCGCGCCGCCTCGACAAGCATCTCGTCGGTGGCATCGGGCCGGCCATAGAGGATGTTCTCGCGCACCGAACGATGCAGCAGCGAGGTGTCCTGCGTGACCATGCCGATCTGCGCACGCAGCGAATCCTGCTTCACACCGGCGATCTCCTGGCCATCGATCAGAATCCGGCCGGCTTCGAGGTCGTAGAAGCGCAGCAACAGGTTGACCAGCGTCGACTTGCCGGCGCCGGAACGGCCGACGATGCCGACCTTTTCGCCCGGCTTCACCGCCAGCGACAGGCCTTCGATCACCCCCTTCTGCTTGCCGTAGTGGAAGCGGATGTCCTCGAAGCGGATCTCACCCCTGGAAACGCTGATCTCCTTCGCGTCCGGCCTGTCCTCGACAAGGCGCGGCAGCGAGATCGAGGCGATGCCGTCCTGCACCGTGCCGATGTTCTCGAACAGGCCCGACATTTCCCACATGATCCATTGCGACATCCCCCACATCCTGAGCACAAGGCCGATGACCACGGCGACCGCGCCGATCGTCACTGCTTGCCCCAGCCACAGCCACAACGCCATCGCGGTGACAGAGAACAGGAGCAATGCATTCAGGATGTAAAGCGAGCCAAAAAGCACTGTCACCAGCCGCATCGACCGGTAGACCGTTTCGAGAAAGCCGGACATGCCGTCTTTGGCGAATGACGCTTCGCGGCGTGCATGGCTGAACAGCTTGACCGTCTGGATGTTGGAGTAGCTGTCGACGACACGGCCCGTCATGATCGAGCGCGCATTGGCCTGTTCCTCGCCAACCTTGCCCAGCCGGGGAATGAAAAACCGCAGCAAAAGGATATAGCCGACCAGCCAGACGCCGAGCGGCGCGGCCAGCCGCCAGTCGGCCGAGCCGACGATGAGCAGCATGCCGAGGAAATAGACGACAACGTAGTTCAGGACGTCGATCACCTTGATGACGCATTCGCGCACGGCGAGAGCCGTCTGCATCAGCTTGGTCGCGATGCGGCCGGCGAACTCGTCCTGGTAGAAACTCATCGACTGCTTGAGCAGATAGCGGTGCACCTGCCAGCGGATGCGCATGGGATAATTGCCCATCAGCGTCTGCTGGTTGAGAAACGAATGCAGCCATACCGTGCCCGGCAGCGCGAACAGCACGATGAAGGCCATGCCGGCGAGCTTCCAGGCTTCCGTCTGCAGGAAGGTTTCGCGATTCTGCCCCGACAGCCAGTCGACGATGCGGCCGAGGAAGCCGAACATCCATACTTCGGCAATCGCGATGGCCGTCACCAGCACCGCGTCGAAAAGGATATAGGGCCATGCGCCGCGCGTATAATGCAGGCAGAAGGCAACCAGCGTCTTGGGCGGCTCGACCGGTTCCGCTGCGGGGAACGGATCGAGCCTTTTTTCAAACCAGCTAAACAACAACATAGGTTATGCCTGTGAAATGTGTTTGCCGCTTACGCGGCACGTGAGCGTACGAAATCCCCGGTACCCATGGCATCAAGGGCCGACGGTCCAGAATCACCCGGACCGTCGGCCATCCCTCGTGCAATATAGGGGCTCGCGGGCTTTTCGCCGACAGCTGCGCCAGCCGATCCTGACGACACGGTGCCGCCAGCCCGATTTTTCGCGCCCGGCCTGACCAGCCGGATGATCCGGCGCACCAGCGACGGGCGGCTCGGATCGGGAACCGCGCGCGAAAAATCGACATCCGGCAGCATGCCGCGATGCGGCCGGCGGCGAACCTCGGCGTGAACCGCCGACGAATAGGTGTCGCCGATCAGCAGCGCCCAGGTCGGCAGTCGGTGAATATGCAGGCTCCTTGAGCCGGGTATTCTGTAGGGATCGAACATCGGTCCGTCCTCCGTGTGAAAATAGAGATAAAAAGGCGAAGCAACATCGTCCGCCGGCATTCGGCCGGAGGCACGCATTGCGTCGGTCTGGACACGATAAGCATCGGTCGGGGCACGATAAGCATCGGTCCGGACAGCTTCAGTTGGGGCGTTTAGCCCTTTTGACTTTTTGAAAAACATCGCAGGATTCCTTCGAGAGCCGAAAAATCGTTTCGGCGGGAATCGGTGCGATCAAGTCTTAGAGAGTCAGGAGAATCGTCGTACCGAAACCGCCGGCAGGCAGGTAAGCCCACGAGAGGGGCGCTGGATGTGCATGGTCATCATGAATTACCCCTCCATCGGTTCGGGTTGACAATGGAGCTGACATACCCGACTTCGCAGAAAATGGCCACCCGCAGGTCCAGCAATTTCCAAAACCGCGAGCCCGCTGTGGCCGATTTGCCACTTATTAGAAAGACGCGGAAATGAACTGTCGTCTCCGCATCGCGCTCTACCAGCCGGATATCGCCGGCAACACCGGGACAATCCTGCGCTTCGCCGCTTGCCTCGGACTTGGCGTCGACATCATCGAACCGGCCGGATTTCCGCTCTCCGACAAAGCGCTCAAACGAGCCGGCATGGACTACCTCGAAATGGCTGCCCTGACCCGGCATGTCGACTGGCACGCCTTCGAGGAACGGCGCAAGGCTGGTTCGCACCGGCTGGTGCTGCTGTCGACCAAAGCCACGACGGCCTACACCGACTTCACCTTCGCCGAAGGCGACATTCTGCTGTTCGGTCGCGAATCCGCAGGCGTGCCGGATCCTGTCCATCAGGCGGCGGATGCGCGGCTGACCATCCCCATGCAGGGCACGGCGCGCAGCATCAATGTCGCGCTTTCGGTCGCCATGGCGGCGGGCGAAGCCATCCGGCAACTCGGATAGGATCCGCAACCCATCGACAACACCATGCTTGCCGCCGCCGACGACAGTGGTTTCTCCACTCATTCTTACCCAGGCACACATCGCCTTCTCCTTCGTTTGCAGACCCCGGGTTTCTTCGCTACAAGCTCAGCTTAACTTGAGGTCAAGCGGGAAAATCAGGAATGGCACCGATAACGGAATTAACGGTCGGCCAGGTCGCCATGCGCAGCGGTGTGGCGGTGTCGGCATTGCATTTCTATGAGGCCCGCGGCCTGATCCGCAGCCACCGCACGGCGGGAAATCAGCGCCGCTACGGCCGTGACGTGCTGCGGCGCGTGGCGATCATCAAGGTGGCGCAGGAGGTCGGCATTTCGCTGGCCGAGATCGGTGAAGCCCTGGCATCGCTGCCAGAAGGCCGCACGCCGACGCGCGATGACTGGAACCTTTTGTCGACCGCCTGGCGCGACGGGCTCGATCACAAGATCGCCCAGTTGAAGAAACTGCGCGACGGGCTGACCGACTGCATCGGCTGCGGCTGCATGTCGATCGACAAATGCCCGCTGCGTAACAAGGGCGACCGGCTGGCGCGCGAGGGGACAGGGGCAAGAAGGCTGGTTGCTCCGCCTCTCTCGAGGACATCCTAGTCAGCCGCAGGCAACCGCCTGATGGTGAACTCAATCAAGTCGCCCGGCCGCTCGAACCAGCTTTCGATCTCGGTCCAGTAGGCCTGCTTGGGAAAGCGCTCGAACCATTCCTTGGCCTTGAGCCGCGCATCGGAGCGCGGCAGCACGAAGGTCTCGCGCAGGAAACCGTCGCGCGGCATACGAACACGCTCGGCACGGCTTTGGTCGAGCCTTTTCTTCAGGCCATCCAGCGGCGGTCTTGCCGGGGTGCGCACGAAACAACTCCTTGCACCTGGCGCATGACCCCGAAATCGGAATCGAGTTTCGGAAAGGATCATGCGCAAAACCAAAGTGACTTGACCCTTGCCCTTAAGAGATTAGGGATCGCGCCGGCAAAAGACGAGTCATTTGTGGGACTCGCCGCCCCAACCGGAGACGGCACTTGGAACGACCAGAAATACCGGCAGGCCTGCCCGCCGACATCGAACAGAAGAAGATGAAGGCAAGGCTGTGGTTCGAGGCGCTGCGCGAACGCATCTGCGCCACCTTCGAGCAGATCGAGCAGGATCTTGGCGGGCCGCTGGCCTCGTGGTCGCCCGGCCGCTTCGAAAAGACGCCATGGGAACGTGACGAGGGGCGCGGCGGCGGCGGCACCATGTCGATGATGCACGGCCGCGTCTTCGAAAAGGTCGGCGTCCACACCTCGACCGTCCACGGCGAGTTCTCACCCGAATTCAGGAAGCAGATGCCGGGCGCCGAGGAAGACCCGCGCTTTTGGGCATCTGGCATTTCGCTGATCGCGCATCCCTGGAACCCAAACGTTCCGGCCGTGCACATGAACACGCGCATGGTGGTCACATCTCGCCAATGGTTCGGCGGCGGCGCCGATCTAACGCCGGTGCTCGACAGCCGCCGCACGCAGGACGACCCCGACACGGTCGCCTTCCACCGCGCCATGCAATTCGCTTGCGAGAAGAACGCCGACGTCGCCGATTACCCGAAATACAAGGCCTGGTGCGACGAGTATTTCTATCTGTCGCACCGCAACGAGCCGCGCGGCACCGGCGGCATCTTCTTCGACTGGCTGCATTCGGGCGAGGACAAAGGCGGCTGGAATGCCGATTTCAACTTCGTCCAGGATGTCGGCCGCTCTTTTCTCGTCGTCTACGGCCACCTCGTGCGCGCCAACTTCAACGAGAACTGGACCGATGGCGACCGCGACGAACAGCTCATCCGCCGCGGCCGCTATGTCGAATTCAATCTGCTTCACGATCGCGGCACCATCTTCGGACTGAAGACCGGCGGCAATGTCGCGTCCATCCTTTCCAGCCTGCCACCCGAGGTCCGCTGGCCGTAACAAAATGGTGAGCCCGGCGTGAGCCGCATTGATGTCCCATTCGCTCGAAATGGGCATGGAATGTGGCACACGGTGCGGCGAAAAATTTCTTTTCCGTCTAATAGGCTGTTGAAAAGACTAGTCTATTTGTGGCGCCGGGTCGGGAAGCGCCGGCGGCTCGCCTGCGCGCAATTCCAGGAAAGTGCGAAACGGCTTTCCGACGGGAATTGCGTCAAGACAAAGCGAGCCGCGACCCGACGCGACCGGACGGCCCAAGACGATGCGGGACATCTTCGTCAAAAAGATACCCGCCTTTCCAGGAGTACTTCGCAATGCGCAAGATCATTGTTTCGGCTGCCGCCGCTGCCCTTCTCGCTTCCGGTTCAGTGGCATTCGCCGCCGTCAAGCACACCACCGGAACGATCAAGACCTTTGACACGACGGCCATGAGCCTGGTCCTCGATGATGGATCGTCTTTTACGCTTCCCAAAACCTTCAAGGATCCTGGCCTGACGGTCGGTGAAAAGGTCCGCGTCTCATGGGATATGAAGGGCAAGAACAAGGTCGCCGAGGCCGTCAAGGTCGCAAAATGATGGCTTGCCCGCCAGAGCAGGATGAGACGATATCCGGTCCTGTTTGGGGGTAGCGTAAGAGGGCGGAGCAGTGCCTGCTCCGCCTTTTCGCCGTTGACTGCAACCAATGCCACCCCATCTGTGTTATGCTTCTCCCGCTCGCGGCCCCAGGATCCGATCTCGGATTTGGACCGTCAGCCAAAAAAGTGCCGGAGCCTCGGGCTCCACGGAGGAAAAGGAGAAAATCCCATGAAGGAATTTCACTGCGGGTCGCTCGTGCCCGGCTGTGACTGGCACACGCGTGCCGACGAGGAGGCCGAGGTCATGCGCCGTGCCGTCGAGCACATGCGCGAGACGCATGGCGAGACGGTGATCCGCGAGACGATGATCGAGGCGATCCGCTCGCGCATCGAAAAGACCCGCGACGCGGCCTGATCTACCCGGCCTTCAAGGCTTCGGCGGCGCGCTTGAGGAGCGCGTCGCGATCAGGGGCAAACCCGGCTTCGACCCATTCCGCCTCGAGATTCCTGAGGACTTCGCCGAGTTTCGGCCCCGGAGTTGCGCCGAGCGCCGAGAGATCGGCACCTTTCAGTGGAAACAACGGCTTTTCCCATTTGATGGCGAAGGCGAGCAGGCGCGAAAAACCACCGGCTTCGAGCAGCGCCTCATTGTCCTCGACGGCGCGCACCCTGGCTGCCGCAAGCGACAGCCGCAGACGGTCGACAAACCCCTGCCGGTCACCGCGATAGAGCCTTTTCGCCAGTTCGCCCTCGGTCGTCTTCGGCTCGACGGCGCTGGCAAGCGCCCAGTGACGCAGGCGATCCGCTTCGGCGGTCGAGAGTTTGAGCCGCTCGGCGAGCGTCTTCATGCGCGCGGCATCGGGCGGCACGATCGCTTCCAGTCTGAGCAGCGGGTCGGGTGCCCAGCCCAGATCCTTCCCGGCCTTGGCCAACCCATGGATGGCATCGATGCCCCATTTCTCGCTTTCCGGCAGCGCTGCGGTCAAGACACCTGCCTGCCGCATCCAGAGCAGCGCCCGTGACGGATCGGGCGCCGACAAAAGTTTCTTCAGTTCCGACCAGATTCGCTCGGACGAAAGCTGGGCCAGCCCTTCCTTAAGCCGGGCACAGGCTTTCAGCCCTTCGGCGTCCGGCCGCCCGTCGCCGTACCAGGCGAAGAAGCGGAAGAAGCGCAGGATGCGCAGGTAGTCTTCGCGAATGCGCGCTTCCGGGTCGCCGATGAATCGCAGCCGGCGCGCCTCGATGTCGGCAATGCCGCCGACCAGGTCGACCACCTTGCCATCGGCCCCGGCATAGAGCGCGTTGATGGTGAAGTCGCGCCGCTCAGCATCGAGCTTCCAGTCGCGCCCGAACGACACTTTCGCGCGCCGCCCGTCGGTCTCGATATCAGCGCGCAATGTGGTGATTTCATAAGGTTTTCCGCCGGCAACCACGGTGATTGTCCCATGCTCGATGCCGGTTGGCACCGCCTTGAACCCTTCCGCTTCGGCGCGGCGGAGGGTTTCCTCCGGCAGGCAGGTGGTGGCGATGTCGATGTCGGCGACCGGCTGGCCCATCAGCGTGTTGCGCACCGCGCCGCCTGCGACTCGCGCCTCTTCACCGCCTTCGGCCAGTGCGAACAGCAGGCGCTGCAGATGCTTGTCGCCGAGCCAGTCGGCCCTGTCCGCGATCGAGACACTCACGCATAAAGCCTTTCATAGAGGGTACGGATGATGCCGGCGGTGACGCCCCAGATGCGCCGTTCACCGTAAGGCATGTCGTAGAAGAACCATTCGAGATCGTTCCACATACGGCTGTCGCGCTTGTGGTTGGCCGGGTCCATCAAGAAGCGCAGGGGCACTTCGAAAGCGGCGTCGACCTCGTCGGCGTTGAGCGTCAGTTGGAAACCGGGCAGCACGATGCCCAGCACCGGCGCGATGCGGTAGCCGCTGCCGGCCACATAGTCGGGCATGCGGCCGATGATCTCGATGCGGTCTCGGCCAAGCCCGATCTCCTCGAAGGTCTCGCGCAGCGCCGCAGCCTCAGGGCTCGGATCGGTCGGATCGATTGTGCCGCCGGGAAATGCCACCTGCCCCGAATGGCTGCGCAGCTTTTCGGCCCGTTTGGTCAGGAGAACCGTCGCATCGCCCTCATGATCGACCACCGGGATCAGCACCGCGGCATTGCGCAGCGCCATGCCCTGATTGAGGCGCGGATGGCCGGGGTTAAAGCGATGATCGCCATAATCGTCGCCTGCATGCGCATCGGGCTGCACGGCAAAACGCGCGCGAAAATCCGCGGATGAAAACGGCGCCGGCGTCACCTGGTCCATCACGCGCTCAGCCGCTTCAACTGGTCCGCCGGCATGATCGGGAACACGGCGCCCTTGGAGCGCACCGCGAACATCGTCTCGCCGCCGATCTCGACCTCCTCGCAATGCCCGACCAGTTCATACATCACCGGCCGCGCCACCAGCGCCTCCAGACGGCCACGCACCAGCACATAGGGCTTCAATCCGCCGGTCTCGTTCTCGTCGACAAAGCGCAGCGGCCGTTCCGGCCCGGCCTCGACGACATCGCCGACATTGGTGCGGAAGGTGATGGTCTGCGCTTCGCCGCTACCCGAAACGTCCATTTCGACGGCGATGAACGGCGCATCGGCGACGCGGATGCCGACCTTTTCCACCGGTGTCACCAGATAGGTCCTGCCATCGGCGTCCTTGCGCAGCACCGAGGAGAAAAGCTGCACCAGCGGCATGCGCCCGATCGGCGTGCCCAGATAGAACCAAGTGCCGTCGGACTTGATCTCCATGTCCAGATCGCCGCAGAAGTCGGGATTCCAGCGTTCGACGGGTGCCGCGCCCTTGCCGGCACGGGCGGCGCGCGAGATGAGTGCCTCGAGGCCACGCGCCTCGGTGGCACCAGTCAGGCTTTCTTCACGATGTCCCAAGGGTCCCGTCATGGTCACGAAATAGTCACTGTTGTTCCGCTTGTCAGCCTAAGTCTGTGATTTAAGTTTCGACATAGGCGCCACGCGAGGCCGAATCGCGGCAACTTATGGTATGGTGCAGCCGTTGTTCCAGCCATGGTATTCCAACCACAAGGATCGATGCGGCATGAGCGTGATGGTCAAGGAAAGCCCGATCAGCGAAAAGGACATGATCGCCGAGGCCGAAAAGGCGCTTGCCGACATCTCCCGGATCCGCGACGGGGTCGGCCGGGTCATCTTCGGACAGGAAAGCGTCGTCGAGCGTACGCTGGTGGCGCTGCTGGCCGGTGGACATGCGCTTTTGGTCGGCGTGCCGGGCCTCGCCAAGACCAAGCTGGTCGAAACACTTGGCATCGTGCTCGGCCTCGATTCGCGTCGCATCCAGTTCACGCCGGACCTGATGCCGTCCGATATCCTCGGCTCCGAAGTGATGGAGCAGGACGAGACCGGCAAACGCTCCTTCCGCTTCATTCCCGGGCCGATCTTCGCCCAGTTGCTGATGGCCGACGAGATCAACCGCGCCTCGCCGCGCACCCAGTCGGCGCTGCTGCAGGCCATGCAGGAATACCACGTCACCATTGCCGGCGCCCGCCATGACCTGCCGGCCCCCTTCCATGTGCTGGCAACCCAGAACCCGCTGGAGCAGGAAGGCACCTATCCGTTGCCCGAGGCCCAGCTTGACCGCTTCCTGATGCAGGTGGATATCCTCTATCCCGAAATCGAGGCAGAGCGCCGCATCCTTCTGGAAACCACCGGCATCGAGGACGCGAAAGCGCAAAACGTGCTGCAGCCGGTGCGGCTGAAGGAGATCCAGACGCTGATCCGCCGCATGCCGGTGCCGGAAAGCGTCGTCGAAGCGATCCTGACGCTGGTGCGCTCGGCGCGCCCGGGCCAAGGCAACGCCGAGACCGACAAGAACGTCGCCTGGGGTCCCGGCCCGCGCGCCAGCCAGGCGCTGATGCTGTGCACAAGGGCGCGCGCGCTTTACGACGGACGGCTGGCGCCCTCGGTCGACGACGTGCGTGCGCTGGCCGAGCCGGTGCTGCAGCATCGCATGGCGCTGACCTTCGCCGCCCGCGCCGAAGGCATCAGCGTGCGTGACGTGGTGGCGAAACTCGTGAAAGGGATTTGATGCCGCGCATCGGCGAGGTCCAGGCTCCGGCAGCGACGCGCGACGCGCTCGCCCGTGGCCGGTTGCGGGCCTCGCTTGTGCCAGACCTGCTGGTCGAGGCGCGGCGCATCGTCAACACCGTGATCGCCGGCTGGCACGGCCGCCGCAAGCGCGGCATCGGCGAGAATTTCTGGCAGTTCCGGCCCTATGTCGAGGGCGATTCCTCGCGCATCGACTGGCGCCGCTCGGCCCGCGACGACCACACCTATGTGCGCGACCGCGAATGGGAAGCCGCCCATACCGTCTGGCTGTGGGCCGACCCCTCGCCGTCGATGCTCTACAAATCGACCGGCGCCAGCGTTTCCAAGCAATCGCGCGCGCTGGTGCTGGCGCTGGCCATGGCCGAGCTGTTGTCGCGCAGCGGCGAGCGCATCGCCTGGCCGGGCCTCACCGATCCGTTCACCGCCCGCAACGGCGCCGAACGCATCGCCGCCCAGTTGATGCATGCCGGCGATTTGCCGGCAAAACCCGATTTGTCCGATATCAGGCGCTTCTGCGACATCGTCATCGTCAGCGATTTCCTCGATCCCGTCGAAGAGACGATGGCCTGGCTCGACGTGCTGGCCCGCCACGGCGTACGTGCCCACCTGATCGAGGTCGCCGACCCGGCCGAGGAGACCTTCCCCTATGCTGGCCGAACCGAGTTCACCGATCCCGAGACCGGCGACAAGCTGACCGCCGGCCGCGCCGAAATGCTGGGGGATGAGTATCGCCTGCTCTACGCCGCCCGACGCCACGAACTGGCAGCCTGGTGCAAACGGCTTGGCTGGAGCTTTACCGTCAACCACACCGATCGGCTGGCTTCCGACGCGCTGGTGCGGCTGCACATGGCGATGACCACTGATGGCCCCTCAGTCAGGCCGACCGCTGACGGTCGTGCCGGCACGATCGCCGGTGGCGATCGGCCAGGAAAGGCTGTCGCATGAGTTGGCTGCCGCTTTCCTTTGGCGCCCCCATGGTGCTGTGGGGCCTCCTGGCACTGCCGGTGATCTGGTGGCTGCTCAGGCTGACGCCGCCCAAGCCGCAGACCGAAATCTTCCCGCCGCTGAAGATCCTGGCCCGCGTGCTGAAGCGCGAGGAGACGCCGCAGCAGAGTCCGTGGTGGCTGACGCTGCTCAGGCTCTTGATGGCGGCCCTCATCGTCGCCGCATTGGCCGACCCGGTCTTCAATCCGCGCGAAAAGCTGCCGGCCGAGGGTGCAGCGCTTGCGCTCGTCATCGACAATGACTGGGCAAGTGCCGCCGACTGGGGCAAACGCGTCGCCACCGCCGAGCGGCTGATCAACGACGCCGGCTCCAACGGCGTGCCGGTCGTCATCGCCTTCACCGCCGAAAAGGCCAATGCCGAGATCGGGCCGTTCGATGCCGCCACCGCCCTTGACCGGCTGCGTGCCGCCAAGCCGCGGCCGATCCCGACCGACCGGCCCGCCGTCTATGCCCGCGTCGCCGGCGTGCTGGAGACCTTGCCCGGGGCCAGTGTCGCCGTGCTTGCCGACGGCCTGGCGGCAAAAGGCGATGAAGCCGCCTTCAACACACTTTTGTCGAAAAATGCCACCCGTGTCGTCTGGGCAACCGCAGACAGGCTGTCGCTGACCGGCCTGACCACCGCCGACAACCAGGTCGACGGCTTTGCACTGACCGCCATCCGCGCGCCGGGCGACCCTGCCCCGGCTCAGGTCACCGCCGGCGCCTTCGATGACAAGGGCCGCCGCATCGCCGATGCTACGCTGACCTTTTCGCCTGGCGAAACCACCGCCACCGGCACCATGGCGGTGCCGTTCGAGCTGCGCAACGACTTCGCATCCATCGCGCTCGACGGCGAGCGGCAGGCCGGTGCGGTCCGCGTGCTCGACGAAAGCTCCAAGCGGCGGCGCGTCGGTCTATTGTCGCAGGCCGAGGCCGACCAGGCACAGCCGCTTTTGTCGCCGCTCTACTACATCAGGCGGGCGCTGCAGCCATTCGCCGATCTGGTCGAACCCTCCAGCGCCGATCTTGCCGACGCCATCCCGCAGATCCTCGACCAGAAGCCCGCGATGATCGTCATGGCAGATATCGGCACCATTCCCGGACAAGTCCGGCAGAGGCTTGTCGATTGGGTCGACAATGGCGGCACGCTGGTGCGTTTCGCCGGTTCGCGGCTGGCTACTGCGGGCGATGACGACGATCTGCTGCCGGTCCGCCTTCGCACCGGCGAGCGTTCGCTCGGCGGCGCGCTATCATGGACGTCGCCGCAGCCTGTCACCGAATTCCCCAAGGCCGGCCCGTTCGCCGATCTGGCGCCCCCGACCGAGGTCACCGTCAGCAGGCAGGTGCTGGCCGAGCCGACACCCGATATCGTCGAGCGCACCTGGGCGGCCCTTGCCGACGGCACGCCGTTGGTCACCGGACTGAAGAAAGGCAAGGGCACGCTGGTGCTGTTCCACGTCACCCCTGAGGCAACCTGGTCGAACCTGCCGATCTCTGGCAGCTTCGTCGAGA
This sequence comes from Mesorhizobium sp. M0140, assembly GCF_040322475.1. Lineage (NCBI taxonomy): Bacteria > Pseudomonadati > Pseudomonadota > Alphaproteobacteria > Hyphomicrobiales > Phyllobacteriaceae > Mesorhizobium > Mesorhizobium sp. M0140. The sequence goes on from NZ_JAMYTM010000008.1 coordinate 99,359, forward strand.
TGCTGCGCCGCATCGTGCAGCTGTCGCGCAACCAGGGCGCGGCCATCGCCAATGCCGAAGCCGCCGCGGCGTCGCTGGCGCCCTATCGCATGATTGCAGCCGACGGCTCGCTGGTGCCGCCGACGCCGGACGCGCGGCCGCTTGTACCGGGCGCCGGCGCGCTGCCGGTGACTTTTGAAAACCCGCCCGGTCTCTATGGTTCCGAGACAGGTGTATTTGCCCATAATTTGCTTGAAGCCGACAGCACGCTGGCTCCGCTGGCGCGCCCGCAAATCACTGTTCCCATCACCTCGATCCAGTATGCCTTTGACGAATCGCGCAATTTGAAAGGCGCGCTGGTCGCGGCCGCCCTGGTGCTGATGCTGCTTGATACGCTGGCGGTGTTCTGGATGGGCGGCCTGTTTTCACGCCGGCCGCGTCGCGCCGGTGCCGTGGCAACCACCGCCGCGGTCCTTATTGCGCTGGGTAGCCTGTTCGGTCATGCCGACCTTGCCCGCGCCGACGACGCCACGCCGGGAGACGAGGTGGCCATCGAGGCGATTTCGAAGACCCGCATCGCCTATGTGCTGACCGGCGTGCCGGGTGACGATTCGATCAGCCGCGCCGGGCTCGAGGGCCTGACCCGCTTCCTGGTCGAAAAGACGGCACTAGAACCGGGCGAGCCGGCCGGCGTCGACATATCGAGGGACGAGCTGTCGTTCTATCCGCTGATCTACTGGCCGATCGATCCGGCCGCCCCGATGCCCAGCCAGGCCGCCATCGCCCGCATCGACGCCTATATGCAGCAGGGCGGCACGGTGCTGTTCGACACCCGCGACCAGTTCGCCAACGGCATCGGCGCCGATTCGACCAGCCCAGCGACGGAGCGGCTGCGCGACATCCTCGGCAAGCTCAACGTGCCGCCGCTGGAACCGGTACCGTCCGACCACGTGCTGACCAAATCCTTCTTCATCCTGCCCGAATTCCCCGGCCGCTTCGCCGGCAGCCCGCTCTGGGTCGAGGCCTCGCTCGACGCCAGCAACGCCGAGAACCGGCCGGTGCGTACCGGCGATGGCGTCTCGCCGATCATGATCACCGCCAATGATTTCGCCGGCGCCTGGGCGGTCGACGAGAATGGCGATGCGCTGCTGCCGACCGTGCCGGCGGACCCGATGCAGCGCATCTACGCGCTGCGCGCCGGCGTCAACATCATGATGTACATGCTGACCGGCAACTACAAATCCGACCAGGTGCACGTGCCGATACTGCTCGAACGGCTGGGGCAGTAGAATGAACTGGTCGATCTCCTTCGAACCGCTGATCTCCTGGCCCTTGCTGGCCTTGGCGCTGGTGCCGCTGGCGCTGCTTGCGCTGGTCGGCCTGTGGTTTCGCCAGCGCGGCTCGGTCTTCCGCTTCATCGCCCTTCTGGCGCTCGCCGCCGCTTTGTTCAACCCGGTGTTCCTCAACGAGGAGCGCGAGCCGCTGAAAAGCGTCGTCGCCCTCATCGTCGACCGCAGCCAGAGCCAGGACATCGGCGACCGCACCAAACAGACCGACGAGGCGCTGGCCGGGCTGCAGCAGCGTCTTGGCCGCTTCAAGCAGTTCGACGTGCGCGTCGTCGAAGCGGGTAAATCCGAAGCCGCCGAGGAGCGCACCGAGACACGGCTGTTCGGCGCGCTCGAGGGCGCCTTCCGCGACGTGCCGCCGTCGCGCATCGGCGGCGCCATCATGATCACCGATGGCGAGGTCCATGACGCCCCCCCGGCCGCGCCCGATTTCAACGCCCCGCTGCATGCCCTGATCACCGGCAACGACCACGAAAAGGACCGCCGCATCCGCTTCGAGAACGCGCCGCGCTTCGGCCTTGTCGGCAAGCCGCTCGACATGACCTACCGCGTCATCTCGACCGAAAACGAGACCGGCCCGGTCGATGTGCGCGTCTCGGTCAATGGCGAACAGGTCGCGGTCGAGCACGCCACCGTTGGCCAGGCGATGCCGCTGCAGGTGACCATTCCGGGTGCCGGGCGCAACATCGTCGAGCTCGCCATCGACCGCGAACCGGGCGAACTGACCGACACCAACAACCGCGCCATCGCGCTCATAGACGGCATTCGCGAGAATCTGCGCGTGCTGCTCGTCTCCGGCGAGCCGCATGCCGGCGAACGCACCTGGCGCAACCTGCTGAAATCCGACGCCTCGGTCGATCTCGTCCATTTCACCATCCTGCGGCCGCCGGAAAAGCAGGACGGCACGCCGATCAACGAATTGTCGCTGATCGCCTTCCCGACCCGCGAACTGTTCGTCGAGAAGATCAAGGATTTCGACCTCATCATTTTCGACCGCTACCAGCACCGCGACGTGCTGCCGATCCTCTATTACGACTACATCTCCGAATATGTCGAAAAGGGCGGCGCGCTGCTGATCGCGGCCGGCCCCGAATATGCCGGCGAAAGCTCGATCGCGCGCACGCCGCTGATGTCCGCCCTGCCGGCGATGCCGACCGGCGAGGTGGTCGACAAGGCCTTCTATCCGCGCCTCACCGAACTCGGCCAGCGCCACCCGGTGACGCGTGGGCTGGATGGCTCCGCCACCGAGCCGCCGCACTGGAGCCGCTGGTTCCGCACCATCGGCGTGCAGAACCCCGAAGGCGCAGTGGTGATGAAGGGCGCCGACAACCGGCCGCTGCTGTTGCTCGACCGCAAGGGCGAAGGCCGCGTCGGCATGCTGCTGTCCGATCAGGGCTGGCTGTGGGCGCGCGGCTTCGAGGGCGGCGGCCCGCATGTCCAGCTCTACCGGCGCATCGCCCACTGGCTGATGAAGGAGCCTGAGCTCGAGGAAGAGCGGCTGACCGCCGACGGCCGCGGCATGGTGCTGGAAATCCGCCGCCAGACGATGGCCGACGATCCCGGCCCCGCGCAGATCATCACCCCGTCCGGCAAGACCTTGACCGTCAAGCTCGATAAATCCGAGCCCGGGGTCTTCCTCGGCAGCGTCGAGACCAGCGAGATCGGCCTCTATCAGGTCGCCAATGGCGACCTCACCGCGCTCGCCCATGTCGGGCCGGTCAACGCACCGGAATTCGCCGACGTCATTTCCACCGAAAGCCGGCTGAAGGCGCCGGCTGAAGCCACCGGCGGCAGCGTGCGCCGGCTGGCGTCGTCCACAGCCCTTGGCAGCGACGTGACGCTGCCCTCCATCGTGCCGGTGCGCTCGGCTGGTGCCGCGTCCGGCAACGACTGGATCGGACTGCGCACCACGGACGACAGCGTGCTCAAGGCCGTCTCGCGCGTGCCGCTGTTCGGCGGCTTCCTCGGCCTCGGCCTGCTGCTTCTGGCAATGGGTTCGATGTGGTACCGCGAAGGACGGTAGGGCTACTCTTCCGGCTCCGTCGTGAACATCAGCGGATAGCCCTTGGCCTTGCCGGCATCGGTGGCACGCGTCGCCTTGGTCTCGGCGACATCCCTGGTGAACACGGCGACGACGCAGACGCCACGCCGATGCGCGGTGATCATCACCCGGTGCGCCTGGTCTTCGCTGAGCTTGAACTCGCCCTTCAGCACCGTCACCACGAATTCGCGCGGCGTGAAATCGTCATTGATGAGGATGACCTTGTAGAGCTTTGGCCGTTCGACCTGCGGCTTGACCTGGACGCGCGGTTTTGTGGTGATTTCAGGCATCGGAACCGACCGTTAGAGCAATTCCCGGAAAAGTGTAAAATGGTTTTCCGCCCGGAATTGCGTCAAGACAAAAGATCAGAACAGTTCGCCGTTTCCACGAAACGGTGAATTGCTTCTGGCGTAGCAACCTTGCCGCCATTCTGGCACCAGCGAAAGCGGCCGTCTATTTCGAGCGACGCGCAAAGCCGATGTCCGCGGGCGCGGCCATTCGCAACTATGTGGGAAAGTGTCGGTTGCCGTTCAACGGTCCTGACGGCCGAACATGCGGCGGCTGGGAATCTGCCGAGCGGCCGTGGCCGACGGCATATCGGACCGAAAGCGGTTTCCACCGGCATCCGCCCGGCGTTCCAGCCAGGTCGCGATCGGCCACGCGGCGACGCAGATCAGCGTCGCGCCGGTCAGCACGACCAGCAGCCAGGTCTGTGCCGGCGTGATGTAGTCCCAGCTGGTGGAAATCGCCGGCGCGAACAGCGAAGGCTCGGTGCGTCCGCTGGCCGGATCGGGCACCGGGCTGGCGGTGAACAGGATCAGCACCCTGGCGACGCCGGTGGCAACCAGGCCGCCGATCACCATCGAGCGCAAAATGGACGAAAGCCGCTTCTTCATGCGGATTGTCCTACACGGTCGGCGTTGCAAACGGGTTAAGTGTCAGTCGAGGCGGAAGCTGCCGGTGCCAGACTTCGCCAAAGATCGGTTGAACCATCGACCCGCTTCATCGCCAACGTCAGGGCTTCAGCGGTTCGGACAGGAAGAAGGCCGCTCCAGCCGAAACCAGCTGGAGCGGCCTTGGTCAACAGGCCGGCATTTTGCGCCGGACCTTATTAGGTCTTCGGGGCGTCCTTCTTGACGGCCTTCTCGGCAGCCTTCTTGTGCTTCTTGACGGTCTTCTTGACGACCTTCTTCGGAGCAGCCTTGGCCGGAGCGGCAGTCGCCGGAGCGGTGGTCGTCGAAGCAGCCGGAGCAGCGGTCGTGGTGGCGGCGGCGTTGCCGAGAGCCGGCATCGCGAAGGCGAGAGCGACGGCGAGACCGGTTGCGGAGAGGATGGACTTTTTCATGGCTTCGTTTCCTTTTTATGCGGGTCAAGTTTCGGAGTGTTACTGAACCGGGTCGTTCGGCGTCACTCCAAGCAGCTTCAAAGCACTGGCGAGCATCCGGATGCCCTGCGCCTGTTTCTTGGCGGCGCAGTACCGGTTGCCCTTTCTCTGAAGTGCCTTTGCCGCGGTGACCTGCGTTGCCGTGGCATGGGTTTCGAGGGCTTCATCAAATTGGTGGCTAAGATTGGCGCACCGTTCGCTCCGGGTTGTGAGCGTCACCTTTGCGTCCGATTGTCCGACAGCGGCAGTGACCAGGCAGAAGCCCAGCAACGCACCCAACAAACTGATCGACAATCTTGGCATCGGTTTACCCGTAAACCCGGAGACTAGCGTCGCAGCCGATGACCTGACCGCCACGAGACCAGTTATGCCCTTGAAATTTTTCAGGAGTTTTTCTGAACTGTAGAATTTTGTTTCTGGATTGTGTCTGAGAAAGCCGGTGTGAACCCGTCATAGCCACTGGCCAACATATGGCCTGAATTCTATCGTGTGGGTTGCGACAGAAGGGCTTGGCAATCAAAGACAGAAGGGCTTGGCAACAATGACAGGGCTGCTGTGAAATCCGACGCACACATACTGATCGTCGACGACGACAAGGGTATCCGCGACCTGCTGCAGGAATTCTTCCAGAAGCGGGGCCTGCACACCTCGGTTGCCGCCGACGGCATCGAGATGGAGACCATCCTGCGGCGCGTCCAGGTGGACCTCATCGTCCTCGACGTGATGCTGCCCGGCAAAAGCGGGCTGGAGCTGTGCCGCGACCTGCGCGCCCAGTATTCGACGCCGATCATCATGCTGACCGCCGTCACCGAGACGACCGACCGCGTCGTCGGCCTGGAAATGGGCGCCGACGACTATGTCCCCAAACCCTTCGATCCGCGCGAGCTTTTGGCGCGTATCCGCGCCGTGCTCAGGCGCAATGGCACCGCCGAGCCTAAGCGCGCCACCACCAAGCAGATCTACCGCTTCGCCGGCTGGACGATGGATTGTGCTCGGCGCCGGCTGATCGCACCCGACGATGTCAGGGTCGAGCTGACCATGGCCGAATTCAACCTGCTGCAGACCTTCGTCAAGAGCGCGCAGCGCGTGCTGACCCGCGACCAGCTCATCGAGCTGTCCGGCGGCGACAGCGACTATTCCTTCGACCGCAGCATCGACATCCTGGTCAGCCGGCTGCGGCGCAAGATGGAGGACGACCCGAAGACGCCCAAGCTGATCCTGACCGTACGCAGCGGCGGCTACCAGTTCCTGCCCGAGACGACCTCCGAATGAGACGTTTCCTGCCGCAGACCTTGCCTGTCTGGGTGCTGCTGATCGTCATTGCCGGCCTGCTGATCAGCCAGGTCGCGACCCTTTACATCGTGTCGCGCGACCGCGCCGCCGCCAACGGTGTCGTCGACCTCTACCGGCTCAACGACCGTGCCTTCTCGCTGGTTCAGCTCATGCATGACGCCAGTCCGGACGAGCGCAAGGCGACGGCGACCGGCCTGTTCAACTCCACCTACGCGCTCACCGTCTCGGACACGCCGGCGGTCACTTCGTCGATCGCCGGCGACGACGAACTGGCCGAACTCGAAGACATCCTCGTCGGACGGCTGTCGAAATTCGGCATCACCGATGCACGCGTACGCCGCGATCCGGCGACGCGCGAGGCCGATGACGCGGACGGCACGGCGCCGGGACCCGACATCGGACAGGTCGAGCGTGACCTTCTGGTGCTGGCCGCCGACTTCGCCCAGAGCGACAAGCTGACGGCCTCGCTGCGCTTCGCCGACGGCCAATGGCTGAACTTCACCGAACCGATCACGCCCGTCGGCCCGATCCTGAGCTTCGACAGCCTGCCGCTTTATTCGCTGATCGCAGGGCTGGTGGTGATCATGTCGATCTGGTCGCTGCGCCGGCTGACGGCGCCCTACCGGATGATGGAAACCGCCGTGAACCGGATCGGCAAGGATCTGAAGAGCCCACCGATCGCCGAGAGCGGCAGCCGCGAGGTCCGTGCCGCCGCCAAGGCGATCAACGCTATGCAGGCGAGGTTGCGCGAATATGTCGAGGACCGCGAACATCTGGCGGCGGCATTGGCGCATGATCTGCGCACGCCGATGACCAGGATGCGCCTGCGCCTGGAGCTGTTGCGCAAATCGGCGGTTCGCGAGGCGTTGGCGCACGACCTCGCCGATGTCGAGAGCATCGCCAGCTCGGTGATCGACTTCGCCACCTTCGAAGTGACCGAGGAAAAGAACGAACGCATCGATTTCTGGTCGCTCGTGGAATCGATCGCCGACGGCTATGACGACGTGTCGTTCGACGACGAGACCCGTTCGCGCGGGCTGATCTGCATGGCGCGGCCGGTCGCGCTCAAGCGCTGCGTCACCAATCTGGTACAGAACGCGGTCACCTACGGCAAGAAGGCGCATCTTTCGCTGCGCCGGTCGGAGGACATGATCTTGCTCACCATCCGCGACGAAGGGCCGGGCATACCGCAGGCACAGATCGACGCCGTGTTCGGCTCGTTCGTGCGCCTTGAACAATCGCGCAACCGCCAGACCGGTGGTCTGGGCCTCGGCCTGACCATTGCCCGCAACATCGCGCGCGCCGCAGGTGGCGAGATCCGCCTGTCCAACAACCCGGGCGGTGGCCTGCTGACGCAACTGCGCCTGCCGCTGGTGGCATAAAAAGCATTCAAGCAGCCTCCGCTGCCCGCGGCGGCGTCCACGAATTTGGCGTTACCGCCGCAGCACCGCGCTCAGCACATCGCGGATGCCGATGGCGCCGACGAAGCGCGACTGGTCGTCGAACAGCGCAACGGGAGCGGTCTGCGAACGGTGCATGGCCAGCATGACGGTTTTCAACGAGGTGCCGGGGTTGGCCCAGAACACCTGCGCTACTTCCTCGGGCTGGCCTTCGACGTCGGCGCACGACACCCACACCGCCGGCTTGCCGTCGCGTTCGGCCGCCGCCACCAGCCCGTGATCGTCGATCTTGAAGCGCGTCGTCTTGCGGCGGTCGAGCCACACCCAGCCGTCCTTGCCGTGCTCCAGATCGCGACGGTCGCGCATCACGTTCCAGGCGGTCAGCACCGACAGCGGGTTCACATTGGCGATGAAGTCGCGGACATAGTCGTTGGCAGGCCGCAGCACGATGTCCTCCGGCGCGCCGGTTTGCACGATGCGCCCACCCTCCATGATGGTGATGTGGGAGCCAATCTTCAGCGCCTCCTCGAGGTCGTGGCTGACGAAGATGATGGTCTTCTTCAACTCGGCCTGCAGCTGCAGCAATTCGTCCTGCAGCTTGGTGCGGATCAGCGGGTCGAGCGCCGAGAACGGCTCGTCCATCAACAGGATCGGCGCCTCGGTGGCGAAGGCCCGCGCCAGGCCGACGCGCTGCTGCATGCCGCCCGACAGCTCATGCGCGTATTTCTTCGACCACTGGTCGAGATTGACCAGCTTGAGCTGGCGTTGCACGCGCTCCTTGCGCTCTTGCTCCGGTACGCCGGCGAGTTCGAGGCCGAGACCGACATTCTCCTCCACCGTACGCCAGGGCAAAAGGCCGAACTGCTGGAACACCATCGCCACCTGTTTCTGGCGCAGGCGCCGCAGGGTCGCCTCGTCGCAGGTGACGACGTCGACGGTCTTGTCGCCATCCTTGACCAGCACCTGGCCGCGCGACACCACGTTGAGCCGGTTGACCGCCCGCAGCAATGTCGACTTGCCCGAACCGGAGAGACCCATCAGCACGGAGATTTCGCCCTCGTTCACGGTCAGGCTGGCGCCGGCGCAACCCAGTACATTGCCGGTCTTGTCGAGGATCTCGGCGCGGCTGGCTCCGGCGTCGACCATCTTCAGCGATCCGGCCTGGTCGGCGCCGAAGACGATATCGACGTTCCGGAAATCGACGGCGACGGTCATTTCTTGCCTCCAACGGCGATGCGGGTCATCCGGTCGAGCACGATGGCCAAGACGACGATGGCGAGGCCCGCCTCAAGCCCGAGGTCGATCTTGCGCGAACCCAGCGCCCGGTTGATTTCGGTGCCGAGGCCGCCAGCGCCGATCAGTGCGGCAAACACCACCATCGACAGCGACAGCATGATGGACTGCGTCAGACCGGCCATGATGGTGGGCAGCGCCGAGGGCAGCTCCACCTTCCACAGCAACTGGCTCTTGGTGGCGCCGAACGCCTCGCCGGCTTCGACGATCGACTTCGGCACCGAGACAACGCCGAGATGCGTGAGACGAACCGCGGTCGGGATGACGAAGATGATGGTGACGATGAGGCCGGGCGCATTGCCGAGGCCGAACAGCGTCAGCACCGGGATCAGGTAGACGAAGGTCGGCAGCGTCTGCATCAAATCGAGCACCGGCAGCATGACGCGATAGACCTTCGGCTTGTGCGCCGCCCAGATACCGAGTGGCACACCGATGGCCATCGAGACGGCGGCGGCGGCAACCACCAGCACCAGCGTCTCTACCGTCTGCTTCCAGAGGTTCTGGTTGAGGATGAACAGCAACCCGAGAAAGACAGCCACGGCCAAGCCTCTCGATCGCTGCAGATAATAGGCAAGCAGTGCAATCAGCGCGATGAGAAGGACCGGCGGTACCAGCAGCAGCGTGTCGACCACTCCGTCGAGCAGGAAATTCAAACCGCCGGAGAGACCGCGGAAGAAGGTGTTGAAATTGTCGGTAAGGAAGGTGAAGAACGCTTTGCCCCATTCGCCTATGGGGATCTTGTAACTGACAAAGAATTTTGAAATCGGATCCATCTTGCCCCTCTTTGACAGTCGCCGTCCTTGCCGGACGGTCATCTTGTCACAGGATATGAAAAAGGGCAGCCCCTTCTAAAGTGACTGCCCTTCTTGATCGGTCACGCCGAACGCAAGACCTGCTCAGCTTCCGAGCGCAGTCTTCACGGCTGCAGCCGCGTCGCCGCCATCGAAAGTGGTCACGCCGGCAATCCATGGAGCAACCGCGTCCGGATGCTTCTTGAGCCAGTCGGTCGCAGCCGTATTGGCATCGGCGCCCTTGAGGATCGCGTCCATTATCTCGCCTTCCATGTCGAGATTGAACTTCAGGTTGGCGATGAATTTTCCGGCATTCGGGCACTCGGTGGTGTAACCCTTGCGCACATTGGTATGCACGGTGGCTGCGCCAAAGCCGCTGTCGCCCATGCCATCGAGATAGGTGATCTTCATGGCACCCATCACCGGATGCGGCGTCCAACCGAGGAACGCGATCCACTCATTGCTCTTGATCGACTGCTCGGCCTGCGTGAGCATGCCAGCCTCCGAGGATTCGACCAGCTCGAAGCCTTCGAGATTGTCCTTCGGGTTCTTGATCATGTCGAGGATGATGCGGTTACCATCATTGCCGGCCTCGATGCCGTAGATCTTGCCGTCGAACTTGTCCTTGAACTTGCCGAGGTCGGTCAGCGTCTTGACGCCGGCGTCCGCGACATAGGTCGGCACGACGATACCGTAGCCGGCGCCACTGAGGTTTTCGCTGATGGTCTCGACCGAACCGTCGGCGGTGTAGTCCTTGATGTCGTTGGTCATCGACGGCATCCAGTTGCCGAGGAAGACATCAAGATCCTTGTTCTTCAGCGACGCCATGGTCACCGGCACCGACAGCTGGATCGTCTGCGGTTCGTAGCCGAGCGCGGTGAGCAGTACCGATGCGACGCCGGTCGTCGCCTGGATGTCGGTCCAGCCGACATCGGAAAGACGCACCGCCTTGCAGCTCGCCGGATCGCCGGCAAAGGCAGCGCTGGTGGACAAAAAAGCCGCCAGGCCGAGGCCGGCGACGAAAGAGTTCATACGCGACATAGACAGTCTCCCATTGTGATTCTTTGGCGAAGCGTAGCTACGGTTTCTATGCCCGCCTTGTTTCGTCAGCCAAACACCATTCTGGTGTGGTTTCAAGCATTAAGACAATCACGATCAACGGCGCGGGCTGGCCAATCAGCGACACATCAGGCGCTTTTGCCATGCCGGACGGTTTTTTCGAAGACGGGCGGGCTTTTTCAGGGGAATGCGGGCGACCGCCCCTCCCCGTATCAGGGCAAGTCGGCTTAAAAGAGCGGCATGGCCAAGCTTTACTTCCACTACGCGACTATGAACGCCGGCAAGACGACGATGCTCTTGCAGGCCTCTTACAATTATCGCGAGCGCGGCATGGGCACGATGCTGTTCGTCGCCGGCCACTACCGCAAGGGCGACACCGGCCTGATCTCGTCGCGCATCGGCCTGGAGACGGAAGCCGAGATGTTCCGCGATGGCGACGATCTGTTCACCCGCGTCGCCGATCATCACGCGCATACGTCAGTGCATTGCGTCTTCGTCGACGAGGCGCAGTTCCTCGAGGAGGAGCAGGTCTGGCAGCTCGCCCGCATCGCCGACCGGCTGAATATCCCGGTCATGTGCTACGGCCTGCGCACCGATTTCCAGGGCAAGCTGTTTTCCGGCTCGCGCGCGCTGCTGGCCATCGCCGACGATTTGCGCGAAGTGCGTACAATCTGCCGCTGCGGCCGCAAGGCGACGATGGTCGTGCGCCTCGGCCCCGATGGCAAAGTGGCGCGCCAGGGCGAGCAGGTGGCGATCGGCAAGGACGTCTATGTCTCGCTCTGCCGCCGTCATTGGGAAGAAGAAATGGGCCGCGCCGCGCCCGACGACTTCATCGGCTTTATCAAGGGCTGACTCTGTCTCTTGGTTTTTGGAGCAATTCCCAGGGGGAGCGCTATGTGCTTTTCTTGGAATTGCACCGGGCTCATACGGTCGAGACACGCCACTTCGGAAACCGCCAACCCAGCCGCACACCCAGCGTCGCCACTGCAATCAGCGCCATGCCGGCAGCCTGCGCCGGTCCGAGCGGATGCCCATAGATCGCCCAGTCGACGATGATGGCGACGACGGGATAGATGAAGGTGATGACGCCGATCACCGGTGTCGTCAGGCGCGGAAAGGCCGAATTCATCAACACGTAGGCAATGCCGGTGTGCAGCACGCCGATGCCGAGCAGCCAGCCCCATGACGCAAGCGCAATATGTTGGCCGACGCCGGCGAACGGGGCGAGCATGACGACCCCCACCACCGTCTGGCAGAGTACCGTAATTTCGGCGCGCTGCTGACCAAGGCCCTTGGCGAGGATCGTTGTAACGGCGTAGAGCATTGCGCCGCCCAGCGTCAGCGCAATGCCCGGCGCCAGTTGGCATCGTCGTGGCCGTGCGCGAAGACGAGGCCGCTGGCCAGCACGACGCCGAGAAACGCACCGAGCATCCACAGCAGTTGGTCGAGCGAGATGCGCTCCTTGAGGAAGACGACACCGATCAGGACCACGAAGAACGGCTGGATATGGTAGATAATCGTCGTCGTGGCGATCGATGTCATGGCGAAGCCGGCGAAGAAGGCCGTCCAGCTCAGCACCATGCACACGCCGGCAAGTGCTGCAAGGGCAAGCCGAGACGGCGACAGCGTCCGATCCGGCAGATAGCCGCGCAACAGGCACCATAAGAAAAGGAATATCGCGCCGAACACACATCGCCAGAAGACGACGGCAACGGGATGCAGCCCCGATTCCGTGGCGAAGGCGCCGACCGTACCGGCGATCACCATTGCCAGAGCAAGGCTCGCGGCCGGAAAGCGGGCTGTCGAGGCGTCCGTCATGTGGTGGTTTCCCAGCGATCCCAGCAACCATCTGGTCACTGGCGCCACCTTCAAACAAGCGAATAGATTTGTGATGACCTATTCGATATACTGATAGCACCATGGCCGCGCCACTCGATCTCAATCTGCTGAAAACCTTTGTCGCCGTCGTCGAGAGCGGCAGCCTTTCCAATGCAGCACCCAGGGTCGGCCGCAGCCAGTCGGCGGTCAGCATGCAGATGCAGCGGCTGGAGGAGATGGTCGGCAACCAGCTTCTGGTGCGTGGTCCCAGAACCGTCACTCCCAATGCGATCGGCGAGGATTTCCTGATCTATGCGCGCCGGTTGCTGAAACTGTCGGATGAAGCCTGGGCAAGTGTCACCCGGCCCAAGGAAACAGGCAGCGTCCGCTTGGGGGTGCCCGACGATTATGCCGCCTTCCTCCTGCCGCCCGTGCTCTCACGCTTCGCGGCGGAGCATCCCCTGGTGACGGTGGAGTTGATCTGCGAACAGTCGACCGCGCTGGTGAAGACGCTGGCGGAGGGGCGGCTGGATCTGGCGATCATCACCCGCTTGCCGGAGCAGCCGCTTGAGGTGATCCGGCTGGAACGCTTCGTCTGGGTCGCCTCATCAAACCATGTCGCCTGGGAGACCGATCCGCTTCCGGTCGCCTTGTTCGAACCGGGCTGCGCCGCCAGGATGAATGTCCTGCAGGCGCTTGGCGATGCCGACCGCTCCTATCGCTGTACCTATTCAAGCGCCTCTCTGCTTGGCCTGATCGCCGTCGTCCAGGCCGGGCTCGCGGTGGCTGGCCTCGCCCTGCGCAGCGTACCACCGTCGCTGCGCATCGTCGGCGGCAATGAAGGGCTTCCGGTGCTGCCGGACCTCGAAATCGGCATCCTTCGCAACCCGCTGTCGACGACCCAGGCGGTCGAGCGGCTGAATGATTTCCTGCGCCGCGATCTGGCACAACAGGCCTGACTCGCGGGCCTGTCTTCCGCAATCCCGCCGCGATGCAGCGTTTGTTTCCGCGATGCAGCGTTTGTTAAAGCCTCGGCACTATAAGGCCGCCAGCCAGAACTCTCCGGGGGCAGCATGTTTCGAGCCGCTTCGTCCGCCAGCATCCTTCTCCTTGCCAGCTCGCTTGTGGCCCATGCCGGCGGCGACCCGGCCCTGGGCAAGAAGGCCTTCAACCGGTGCATGGCCTGCCATGAAGCAGCCACCGACCGCGACAAGGTCGGTCCGCATCTGTTGGGCGTCGTTGGCCGCACCGCCGGCAGCGCCGAGAGTTTTCTTGGCCGCTATTCCGAGGCGATGAAGAGTGCCGGCGCCGCCGGCCTGGTCTGGGATGAAGCCAATCTCACCGAGTATCTCAGGGCACCCAAGCTGAAAGTGCCCGGCAACAAGATGGCGTTTGCCGGCCTGGCCAAAGACGACGACATCGCCAATGTCATTGCCTATCTGAAGGCCGATCCCAAGCCCTGATCCGCTGTTCGTCAGCTCTGTAAAGCCGGCTTTCTCCTCGCATATCGCGGCCGCGATTGCTTCGGTGGTTTGCCCAATACAAAGGCATCCGTGCGCCTTCGCCTTGCCGCATGAAAGTTCAATGACAGCTGAACTATGGCTGGTCGGCAAGCTAATCACGCTAAGCCCACGCCTTCACTGGTTTTCAAGACCCTGACGAATTTTTTTGTTTTCACGCCGCCCTTATCTTCACGTCTTTCAATCCCCTGATGCCCCACATATATTCGCCGCTGTTCGCGACCAGCGACGTCATGCCGAAGCGGGAGGCCCCAATGGCGACATTGCAGAATTTCGACGCCGAAATTGCCAAGACCAAGCAGGTCGTGCAGGACATGCGCTCCAAGATCGAGCAATCCGGCACCATGCTTGATACGCTTGCCACATCAGACAAGAAGATCGGCGACGCAAATTTCGACCTCGAGAACGCCCGCATCGAGGATGTGCTGAAGCAGCAGAAGGTGATGGAAGGCAACATTGCCGACCTGATCATCGGGCTGGAGGACGCCACCAACGTCTTCGGCGCCGAGTTCGAGAGCATGAAGAACTACACCGGCTGGGAAAAATTCATTGGCATCTTCTCCAGCCAGAGCAAGCAGCGCATGCGCACCGACCGCGTTCGCAACATGTCGCTGGCCGGCAATCTGCAGGAACTGCTGGTCAAATCCGACACCATCGTCGGCATATTGAAGGCGCAGAAAGAGGTTCTCGACCAACGCTACAAGACCTCGGAAACCAGCCTGTCTCAGGTTATCGAGCGCCGCAAGACCACCATGACCAATCTCGAAGCCGTGCAGAAGCGCATCGAGGAGCTCAACCCGATGCTGCTCGACATCGAAAACAAGATCGCCGCTTCGACCAGCCAGAAAGACCGCACGCAGCTCGAAGGCGAACGCTCCAAGCTGGCGACGGAATACAACGAAAAGCAGGCCAAGGAGCAGGAGCTGCTGGCCGAGAGCCAGACGCTCGAGCGTTACACCTCGATGTTCCAGACCTTCGTCGATTCGCTCAACAACCAGATCGCCGCGCAATCGACGCTGATCAACAAGCTGACCATCGATACCGAGCAGCGCATCGTGCTCTACAAAGCGCTGGAAGATTCGCTGAAGACCGCCGCCCAGCAGGACGTCGCCCACAAGATCAACACGCTGGGCAGCCAGGTCGACAACACCGCCGAGGAAACCATGGCCGGCATCGGGGCTGCTTCGCAAAAGCACATCGGCGACCTGCTTGAGATGCACGAGAAGAACATGGTCGCCACCGCCGACATCCAGCGCCGCAAGAAGCTGGCCGACGATGCCTTCGCCCGCCGCTTCGACGAGGTGCTGAAGAAGCACAATTCGGCTAACTACGTGCAGTCTTAAGGGTGACAGCACTGCCCGCGAGCGACCAGGCATGACCCCCGAAAACGAAGCGGCGGCACGGTATTTTTCCGCCATCACGGCCGCGCTCAGCGGCCTTGAAGTGTTCATGCGCGACGATCGCTCGCCGCTCTACCGGCATGGCATCGTCGCCAAGATCGTCGCCGAACACATCGCCAGGCTCGACAAGTCGTTTTCCTGCTGGCGCAACCGGCTCGGCTTCATGGACACATTCCGCATTTCGCGCGCCGAAAGCGGATTTCCGGTGTTCCAGAACCTGCTCGAACTGGAAAACGACCGACGCCAGGCCGACGCGCGGCTTGCCAACATTCCGCTCGCCGGCGAGTTGCGCGAGGAAATGGCCGACTTCATCCTGCGCCACAAGGAATTCCCCGCAGCGCTGCAGAAGTCGATAGCCGAGCGGCTTTATCTCGAGGACGTGAAAAGCGAGAACACGTTCGGCCCGTTCACGCTGGCGCAAACGGCCAAGGTCTCGGTAAATCCAAAGACGGGGCGGCCTTATTATCTCGTCCACTGGGCGACGTTCGACGGCAGCGCCAACCTGCCGCTAGTCTACATGGTGACGGTGGAGGATTCGTCCGAAACGATGATTCGCCAGCTTGTCGATAGAAACGGCAAGCTGAACGAGACGATTGACATTCCGCTGCCGGTCGATGGCCTGCTCAATCCCGAGCTTGCCCACCGTTTCGACGATTTCACCGAGAAGAACTCCGCCTACACGCTGTCGCCGGCGACCATCGCGGTCAATCTCGACAAGGATTTCGAGCCGCTGCACCCCAAGCAGCTGCGCCGCGTTGTGCTCGGCCCGTTCTATTCGGCTGGCATCACCGACAACAATTCGACGGTGACCGAGGTTTTGGCCAAGGTGCGCAAGCCCGAAAATGCCTGGCTTTTGACCTGGACCATCCAGGAGGTCTATTCCAAGGCCGAGAAGCCCGGCCGCAAGGGCCTGTTTTCCAGCGAGAAGACGACGCAGGAATTCTTCATCAACACCGACGATCTGGAAGCCGCGCGCCAGGGCGTGTCGAGCTATGAAAACCACGCGCTGATCCCGCACGAGGCCTATCAGGCGCTCTACGCCGCCGGCGAGGCGCAAAAGGTCTTTGCCGGCTACAAGGTTCACATCCTGTCCAACGGACAGGTCATCTCAGACGTCTGACCGTCACACCACGGAGCACCCTTCATGGATACCGGCCTGACCACCATCCCGGAAGCCGCCATCGAGAAGCACCGCGCCACCGCGCAGAGCTTCATCACCCGTGTCGTCGTGCTGGAGGACCCGTCACGCGAGTCCGGCACAGCACTTGCCGGCACCAACCGCCGCTTCGTCTCGACCGTCTCGGTCGGTTCGGTGCGCCGCACGCGCGAGGTCGAGCTGTCGAAGACCGTCGGCGCCGTTCATCCCGATGATCAGCTGCTGACCATCCCGCAGCACACGCTCCTGTTTCGCGCCCGGCGCGGCACGGCGATCGCGCTGGCAATATCGGACGTCTTTGCCGAGGGCTCGGACCTTGAAAGTCTGCAGGCCAAGAACACCCGCGCGCCGCTCGAAGGCGACGAGGCGTCTACCTTCAAGAAGCTTCTGTCGGCCTCGGCTTACATTTCGGCCTTCAGCCTCGCCTCCTACCTGTTCCAGCTGATCGACAGCGACGGCGAGGCGCCCAACGACAGTCCCGAACCGGACTTCCTGTTCGACACGCCGCAGGATGCGGTGAAGTCGATCCTGGCCGGCCTCGACAAAGCGATCTCGGGATCATCCGACGACGCCGATTTGATGACCAGAGCGCGTGCCTTTGCCCGCGTCGCCATCGACGGGCTGCTGGCCCGCAAGGGCCGCTTCGACGGCATCGGCCCGTTCGAGAACGCGCATATCCGTATCGATGCCGACGATTTCACCCTCGATGGTTTCGACGTCGCGCCGGGCAAGCGTTCAAAACCGCTGGTGATGACATTCAAGAAGCCGGAAGAGGTCGTCGGCAATCACATCGCCAAATACCAGTCGGTCAAGCTCGCCAAGATGCTGATGGCCTACGACTTCGAGCGCGAACTCAATCCGTTCGTCGAACTCGGCGGCTTCCTGTTCACCTTCATCGGCGACGGCGCCCCCGGCACCGGCAAGACGACCCTGATCCAGATGATCGCCGGCCTCGTCAACGGCTACTGCCAGGTCGCCGGCTATCCCTTCGCCTACGAGAATTTCGGCGTCGACCAGATCTCGTCCTATCAGGGCAAATCAGGCCAGAACTGCCGCCAGTTCATCAACAATGTGCTGAACCCGCGCGTCATCGGATTCGGCACCATCGACGACATCGACCAGGTGGCGGCGCGCCGCTCAGACGACCGCGCCTCGGCCGGCCAGCAGGAAATCACCGGCGTGTTGATGGATGCCTTCGCCGGTGCCGCGACCGTGGTGCGCGGCAATTGCTCGTTCGGCATGTTCTCCAACTATCCCGAAAATGTCGACGACGCGCTGCGCCAGCGCGCCGGCGCCCGCTGGCTGGTCGACGGGCCGCAGAGCCGCAACGACTACATCGATATTTTTGTCCTGCTGGCGGGGAAAAACCACAAGATCCCGCTCGGCGACCACGATCTCTACGCCGCGCAGGAAATCCAGCGCGCCGTGACCGAAGCCTATGAGGGGCACGAGAAGCCGCAAGAAGACGGGCTGATGAAGGTCTACGAGCGCTACATGAAGGAGAACGGCGCACCGAAATCGATGGCCGACATCGGCACCTATCTGCACCTGATCAAGGATGCCGAGCCCCGCTTCACCGGCCGCGCCATCAAAAACGTCACCGACGCCATCAAGATGCGCGCCATGGACATCGAGCTTCCCAACGACTGGTTCGAGAAGCCGGAAGTCTTCATGCACAAGGGTTATGACGAGAAGAAAGCGATGATCGAGGAACTGCGCGGCCCCTTTTCGATGGACATGGTCATGCAGGAGATCAACCGCTACGCCGACTCGGAGTTCCGCTATTCCGACAAGTCCGACGACTCCGCCGTCCAAAAGCTGCTGCGCGACGCCCGCCTGCGCGAACGGGCCGCGCTCGAGATGGAGGAGATGAAGAAGAAGGGGCTGTGGAATGCGTGACGTTCCGTTTGAGAATCCTCGCCATCAGTGGACAGGTTGCAATCGCGGCGCCGAAGAACAAGGCTCCAACGCTGACGCCCCCCTCTCCCCGTTCTTCACGGGGAGAGGGTAAGGGTGAGGGGCAGCGCATGCGTGGACCAGAAATCGAGACAACGGGTCGAGCGAGACGTCTGCGTCAGTCGGACAATGATGCTGAAAACGCCCTTTGGCTCGAATTGCGTGACCGCAGACTGAACGGCCATAAATTCGTGCGGCAGTTTCCGATAGGCAGCTACTTTGCCGATTTTGCCTGCAGGGAGTGCCAGCTAGTTATCGAAGTCGATGGCAGTCAGCATGCCGGCAACAAGTATGATCAGGCCAGGGATCGCTTCATGGTTTCAAATGATTGGTCGGTCCTCCGCTTCTGGAATGTCGACGTCTTGAAGGATCGGGAAGCTGTGCTTGACACCATACTGGCCGCGATCGGGGGACGTCTTGAACGCCATATCGAAACGCATGAGCTTCGATTTGTTGCCGCCAAAGGCTATGGGGAGGCATGTTCTTGACCGTTCGCGCCGCCCCTCACCCTTACCCTCTCCCCGTGAAGAACGGGGAGAGGGGGGCGTCAGCGTTGGCGCTTCGTCCCTCTAAGCAAAGCTCCTCGGAGCCTTCCACATGACCACCAAGAAGCCCGATCTTCTGCGCGACAATGAGCTGATCTACGGCCGGTTGCTGACGGTCGACGAGCCGCATCTGATCCAGCGCTACAACAAAGCGCTCGCCGCGTTCGGCTTGAAGCCGACCAAGCTGAAGAGCTTCCAGATCGACCGCACCGGCTTCTCGCCTGAAGTGGCCGAGGAATGCGATGATTATGACTATCTCGATCCCAACGAGGTCAACCGCCGTTTCATCATCCTGACGCCGTCGCAGATCGACCTGCCGGTGGTGCACACCGCCTTCTCCAACACCTCGCAACTGATGTTCGAGTTCATGTCCAGGAACCGGCGCGCCATCGATGCGCTGACGATCAAGGACGTCATCTACGGCGAGATCGAGGATTCCGTTCCCAAGGTCAACGACATCGAGGATCTGCTGTCGATCAGCCAGGTCGAGTTCAAGGTGCTGTCGGCCGAGGATGTGCTGGGCAAGGCCGCCGAACTCGGCAAGCTCGTCGACCGGCTGAAGCAGGAGCCCGACGCCTGGCGCGACAACGCCATGCTGACCCGCATGGTGGAGCTCGCCAAGATCTGCGGCGACATCCGCGAGAACGCGCTGGTGCCGGACCAGGTGATCTTTCGCCACAACGCCTACTGGACCAGCCATTTCGGCGGCCTCTACGTCTTCGTCGACCCTGACATGACGACAGTGATCGGCGATCCGGCCGCGCCCGGCTTCCGCCGTTCGCGGCCGTGGCAGGTCAGCTACCTCTCGATCAACGACGCCGACAAGGTGTTCAAGTTCCTCGCCACCACCGGCCGCATCGAGCTGCCGCGTGCCTCCTGGGTGGAGACCTCGGGCTATCTCGAGCACCGCGCCGAGATGGTGGTGCGCGCGCTGATCCGCGATGCCGAGCCGAACCGCAATTTGACCGATGTCGACAAGGTCTGGCTGCAGACCTGGATCCAGAGCCATGCCGACCTGATCACCAGAGACGGCAATTTTCCGTTCCTCAACGCCGCCAAGCGCGAGATCGCCCAGCTCGGCCACCTCAAGATCGAGGATGTCTTCCCGCAGCAACGTTTCCTTGTCATCCGCGCCAAGCCTGACCACCCCGACGCCTGGCTGACCAACCGGCTGATCTCGGATTTCGTACCGTCGGACTTCGTCTCGCGCTACATCTTCAACAAGGACGGCTTTTATGAGGACTATGGCGGCTTCAGCGACGCGTGGCGATCGCATGTTGTGGACCTTCTCAAAACCACATATTTGAAAGACAAGGTGGCGTTTCGCACACGCCTCTACGGCCTGACTGACTAGAACGAAATGAATCGTTATGTCGTTCTAACTTCTTGTTTTGGCGCATGATGTTATCCAAAAAGCCTGCAACTTTTTGGCGTCATGCTTTGAGGGGGACACAGCCATGCTCGATCCGATCGTGAATTTCTTCACCCGCATTTTCCAGTGGATTGGCCGCGGCATCGGCCTGTTAATCGGCGTGATCCTGTGGCCCTTCCTATGGGCCGGGCGCTGGTACACGCAGCGCGGCTGGATCCTCAAGGCGGCGGTCGGCCTTGCCCTGCTGGTGCTGATCGGCCTCTACGCCAATTTCTTCTACGCCACCCAGTGGTGGAACAATTTCAACCCGAACTATCCCGACACCTACACGTTCGAGAAGCGCAATGTCTCCGCCGGCGAACAGGTCGCCGCCGGCGCCGGCACCGACACGGCCAAGACCTGCGGCAACTCCGGCATTGCCCAGATCGCCGCCGACCTGACCGACTTCAACGTCAACCAGAATGCCTGGATCTCGTCGATGATCCTCTACAAGCTTGGCCTGTTCGGCATCGACTGGGACAACACGCCGTGGATGGACAACAAGGCCTCCTTCCAGCGCGGCATCAACCAGGCGGTGCGGCGCACCGCGACCGAACTCGCTGACAATCTCGGCCGCGTCCGCACCACCTCGCAGATCGACAGCGATCTGCAGAATGCCCGCGGCAACCTGCAGTTCGACGAGGAGACCTGGTATTTCGGCCTGAACCCGTTTGGCCCCAAGACGCCGACACCGAGCTACTATCGCGACGCCGTGCGCATGCTGCGTTCCTTCAACGCTCGCCTTGCCACCTGCCAGGCGACATTCGACGCCCGCGCCGACAATCTGAAACAGTATATCGACCGCATCTCGTCCGACATCGGCTCGACCTCGGCGATCCTCAAGGAACGCGCCGAGAACCACAACAATGGCTGGTTCGACTTCCGCGCCGACGACCGCTACTGGTTCGCCTATGGCCAGCTCTACGGCTATTACGGCCTGATGAAGGGCGCCCAGGCCGACTTCGAGGACGTCATCAAGGAAAAGCATCTGCAGAACCTGTGGGACACGATGGACTCGCAGTTCGTTTCGGCGCTGAAGATCCAGCCTTTCATCATCGCCAATGGCCGCGAGGATGGCTGGCTGTTGCCGACGCATCTGACGACGATGGGCTTCTATGTGCTCAGGGTGCGCTCCAACATGGTCGAAATCAGCAACGTTCTGACGCAGTAGCGCTGTTCCATTAGGGACCAAGCGATGGCGAATTTGCGCCGTCGCCTCTGTCGCATTCCGTGCATTGTGCGGCTGTTTTGAGACGGCGGCGCGGCGTGTCCTCTGGCTTCTATACGGCGCGGCAACGGAGCCAGGAAGAACCGATGACAGGTCGGCCGGTCCGCAGAGGAATTTTCTCTATAGGAAACATAGTTGCATGAAAGTTGACGCCGCGGCAGCGACAGGGTTAGAACATGCCCGCGCCCGGGTCCACCTGCCTGCGAGTAAGATCAACCCGTCCCCTCCATCGTCCAATCCAGAGGAAAGCCGTCATGGCCGAAGTGAAGTCCGACATCGAGATCGCGCGCGGCGCCAGGAAAAAGCAGATCCAGGAGATCGGCCAGAAGATCGGTATCCCGACCGAACATTTGCTGCCCTATGGCCACGACAAGGCCAAGATCTCAGCTGAATTCATCAAATCGGTGAAGGGCAACAAGGACGGCAAGCTGATCCTCGTCACCGCCATCAACCCGACGCCGGCCGGCGAAGGCAAGACCACGACCACGGTCGGTCTCGGCGACGGCCTGAACCGCATCGGCAAGAAGGCGATCATCTGCATCCGCGAGGCCTCGCTGGGCCCGAACTTCGGCGTCAAGGGCGGTGCCGCCGGCGGCGGCTATGCGCAAGTCGTGCCGATGGAGGACATGAACCTCCACTTCACCGGCGACTTCCATGCCATCACCACGGCGCACAACCTGCTTTCGGCGCTGATCGACAACCACATCTACTGGGGCAATGAGCTCGGCATCGACACCCGCCGCGTCGTCTGGCGCCGCGTCATGGACATGAACGACCGCGCGCTGCGCGAAATCATCTGCTCGCTCGGCGGCGTCGCCAACGGATTCCCGCGCGAGGGCGGTTTCGATATCACCGTCGCCTCGGAAGTCATGGCCATCCTGTGCCTGTCGACCGACCTGAAGGACCTCGAAAAGCGCCTCGGCGACATCATCGTCGCCTATCGCCGCGACAAGTCGCCGGTCTATGCCCGCGACCTCAAGGCCGACGGCGCCATGGCCGTGCTGTTGAAGGACGCCATGCAGCCGAACCTGGTGCAGACGCTGGAGAACAACCCGGCCTTCGTGCATGGCGGCCCGTTCGCCAACATCGCGCATGGCTGCAACTCGGTCGTCGCCACCACGACGGCGCTCAAGCTCGCCGACTACGTCGTCACCGAAGCCGGCTTCGGCGCTGACCTCGGTGCTGAAAAGTTCTTCGACATCAAGTGCCGCAAGGCGGGCCTCAAGCCGGCGGCGGCCGTCATTGTCGCCACCGTGCGCGCCATGAAAATGAATGGCGGCGTCAAGAAGGAAGACCTCGGCAAGGAAAACGTCGAAGCGGTGAAGAAGGGCTGCGCCAATCTCGGCCGCCACATCGAGAACATCCGCCAGTTCGGCGTGCCGGCGGTGGTTGCCATCAACCACTTCTACTCCGACACCGACGCCGAGATCCAGGCGATGAAGGACTATGTCGCCTCGATGGGCGAAGAGGCGATCCTGTGCAAGCACTGGGCGCACGGCTCGGCCGGCATCGAGGATCTCGCCAACAAGGTGGTGGCACTGGCCGAATCCGGTGCTTCGCAGTTCGCGCCGCTCTATCCCGATGCCATGCCGCTGTTCGAGAAGATCAACACCATCGTCCAGCGCATCTATCGCGGCTCGGAAGCGATCGCCGACAAGTCGGTGCGCGACCAGCTCAAGGCCTGGGAAGACGCCGGATACGGCCACTTGCCGGTGTGCATGGCCAAGACGCAGTACTCGTTCTCGACCGACCCGAACCTGCGCGGCGCGCCGACCGGCCACACGGTGCCGGTGCGCGAGGTCAGGCTGTCGGCCGGTGCCGGCTTCGTCGTCATCATCTGCGGCGAGGTCATGACCATGCCCGGCCTGCCCAAGGCGCCGTCCTCGGAAAAGATCTTCCTCAACGAGATGGGCCAGATCGAAGGCCTGTTCTAAAATCCTTCAGTTCAAACCGCAAAGGGCGCCGCAGCGATGCGGCGCCCTTCTGTTTTCGGATAGCCCTAAGCAGCGCTGCGCGACAGCGCCCGCTGGTTGGAGCCGAAGATCGTGTCGCGCTCCGGCAGCGCGCCGGTCTGCAGGCACTCGACCCATTCCGCGGTCTTGAGCACGGCGGCAAAGCGCGACTGCAGGATGATCGTGACCACGCGGTGGATCTCCTCGGCCGAGGCGTAGCCGGCGCTGTTGGCGTAAGGCACCGAGCCCGTCGCATCCGACAGGAACTCGACGGCAAAGCCCATATGCACGGCGTGGATGATGGTCGACAGGTCGCAATTGTGCGTCATGTAGCCGACCACCGTGATCGTATCGATGGCATTGGCGCGCAGCCAGTCTTCCAGATCAGTGCCGGTGAAGGCGGATGGCAGGCTCTTTTCGACATAATGGTCGCGCTCACGCCTGGCGATTTCGGGATGCAGTTCGCCGCCATGGCTTCCCCTGGCAAAGATCGGCGATGTCTGCGGCGCCATCTGCTTGACGACCACCACCTTGATGCCGGCGGCCGCCGCCGCATCCATCGCCTGCGCCACATGGACGACGCTGTCGCGGAATGGCGGATGCTGGATGGCCAGATTGCCGCCATCATAGTCGTTCTGCACATCGACGACGATCAGCGCCCGGCGCGGCGTGGTGTTGGCTGGGTCAGACATGGTGTTTTCCTTTCCGGCTCGAATGCGATGGACCGAAAATAGGCGGACTCCCCGACAGTCGGAAGTGGCCCAATTGACATCATTCGAAAGAATTGGGACAATCGCATTCAACTGCCGGAAGCACCCATGACCGACCCGATCATTGCCGTACTCGCCTTCGACGGCATCAGCCCGTTCCATCTTTCCGTACCGTGCCTGGTCTTCGCAGAGGACAGGACGGCGCTTGGCCTGCCGCGCTTCGACTTCCGCATCTGCGCGGTCAAGCCCGGCCCGATCCACACCGAGGCCGGACTGACAATTGCCGCGCCGCATGGGCTCGAAGGGCTCGACGGCGCCGATATCGTCATCATTCCAAGCTGGCATCATCTCGGCGAGCCGGCATCGCCGCCGCTGATGGAGGCGTTGCGCCGGGCGCACCAACGCGGCGCCTTGATCGTCGGCCTGTGCCTCGGAACCTTCGCCATTGCCGCGGCCGGGCTGCTTTCGGGCCGTCGTGCCGCGACGCACTGGGCCTATTCCGAACAGTTGCAGAAACTCCATCCCGACGTCGCCGTCGACGCTTCGGTGCTCTATGTCGACAATGGCAACATCGTGACCTCGGCCGGCGTCGCCGCCGGCCTCGACTGCTGTCTCCACATCGTGCGCGCCCGCTACGGCGCGGAAGCGGCATTGCGGCTCGCCCGCCAGATCGTTCTTTCTCCGCATCGGCAGGGCGGGCAGGCGCAATTCATCGAGCATCCGGTGGCAAGAAGCGCCGACGCCGACCGCTTCACCCAGGCCCTGGACTCGGTTCGTGCGACGCTTGGCGAGACGCATAGCCTCGACAGCGTCGCCGAGGCCGCTGGCCTGACCCGCCGCACCTTTACCCGTCGCTTTCAGAAATCGATCGGCGCCAGCTTTGGCGATTGGCTGACCAGCCAGCGGATCGAACTGGCGCAGCGTTTGCTGGAAGCGACGGAGAAATCCATGGACATAGTGGCCTTCGAAGCCGGCTTCGGCAGCGCCACCTCGCTGCGCCAGCATTTTTCGGCACGGCTCAAGACATCGCCGGCGCAATACCGGCGGGAATTCTCCAGAAGGACCGATCAGGACGAACGCATGACGTACGTCCTATCGTCCTGACCTGTTCAGCCTCGCTTGATCGCCCGCGCCGGATTGCCGAGCACCGTGGTGTTCGCAGCCACGTCACGCGTCACCACCGCCCCCGCACCGACGATGGCACCTTCACCAATGCTGACGCCGCCAAGGATGACGGCTGAGCCGCCGATCCAGGCATTGGCGCCGATCTCGACGGGTCGGGCGATCTCCAGTCCGGCCTGCCGCCCACTGGCCTCCTTGTGATGCTCGGCGCAATAGATCTGCACATTGGGACCGAGCAGCGTTCCCTTGCCGATGCGCACACTCGCTGTGTCGAGGATGGTGCAGCCGGCATTGAGAAAGACGCCGTCGCCGAGAAAGATGTTGAAGCCATAGGCGCAGTGGAACGGCGCCTCGATGCGGGCGCCCTCACCGGCGTTGCCGAGCAAAGTTTTCAAGCCCGGCCCGAGATTGCCGCGCTGCCGCGGCGGCAGGCAATTGTGCTCGAACACCGCGTCACGCGCGACAACACGCAAGGACTCCAGCTCATCATCGAGGCAGGTGTACCATTCGCCGGCCGCCATCTTCACGCGCTCGCTTTCGACCATGACGCGTCTCCAGTTCACGTCCTTGCAAAGCACAAGTGCGGCCAACAGAAAAGCGCCGATGCAAGTACTGGCCAAATATTGGACCTATGGTAGCCTGTGTCTCAAGGCCGTCTTGGCCCGGTGATCGAGGGGGATCGACCATGCTCTACATTCTCGCACTTCTGATCGGCGTCATTGCCGGTCTTCGCGCCATGACGGCGCCGGCTGCCGTTGCCTGGGGCGCTTATCTCGGCTGGCTGCCGGTTGCCGGCACCTGGGCGAGCTTCATGAGTCACTGGGCGGCTGTCGGCATCTTCACCATCCTGGCCATCGTCGAACTGGTCACCGACCAGTTGCCGTCGACGCCGAGCCGTAAAGTGCCGCAGCAATTCGGCGCCCGCATCGTCATGGGCGCCTTCACCGGCGCGGTGATCGGAGCGACAGGCGGCGCCACCATCGGCGGCTTGATTGCCGGCGCCATCGGCGCTGTCATCGGCACGCTGGGCGGCGCTGAAGCTCGCGGCCGGCTCGCAGCCGTCTTCGGCAAGGATCCGCCCGCCGCCTTCATCGAGGACGCGGTGGCGATCATCGGCGGTCTGCTGATCGTGGCTGCGGTGGCATGACGACGAAAACCTTCGACGCCATCATCATCGGTGCCGGACAGGCTGGCCCTCCGCTGGCCGGCCGGCTGACGGCCGCCGGCAGGAGCGTGGCGCTGATCGAGCGCAAGCTGGTCGGCGGCACTTGCGTCAACACCGGCTGCATGCCGACCAAGACCATGGTCGCCAGCGCCTATGCCGCGCATCTGGCGCGCCGCGCCGCCGACTACGGCGTGACGCTCAGTGGCCCCGTCGGCGTCGACTATGCCAGGATCAAGGCGCGCAAGGACAAGGTGACGATCGACGCTCGCACCAATCTCGAGACCTGGATTGCCGGCATGAAGGGCTGCACGCTCTATCGCGGCCATGCGCGTTTCGAATCCGCCAACACGGTGCGCGTCGGCGACGATCTGCTGACCGCCGAAAAGATCTTCCTGAACACCGGCGGCCGCGCCTCGGTCCCAGACCTGCCCGGCATCCACGACATCGACTATCTGACCAATTCCTCGATGATGAATCTCGACGTGCTGCCGCGCCATCTCATCGTCGTCGGCGGCAGCTACATCTCGCTCGAATTCGCACAGATGTTCCGCCGCTTCGGTAGCGAAATCACCGTCATCGAGAAGAGCCCCCGCCTGACCGGCCGCGAGGACGAGGATGTCTCCGCCGCCATCCTGTCGATCCTCGAAAACGAAGGCATTACGGTCCATCTCGGCGCCGACGACATCGGCTTTGCCAGACAAGGCCAGGACATTTCCGTGACCTTCTCGGCCGGCAAACCGCCGGCGGTCGGCTCGCACGTGCTGCTGGCTCTGGGGCGGACGCCCAACACCGACGACCTCGGCCTGGAAAAGGCCGGCGTCGAGGTCGACAAGCGCGGTTTCGTCTCTGTCGACGACCAGTTGCGCAGCAGCGTGCCCGGCATCTGGGCAATGGGCGACTGCAACGGCAGGGGCGCCTTCACCCACACCTCCTACAATGACTACGAGATCGTGGCCGCCAATTTGCTCGACAACGATCCGCGCAAGGTCAGCGACCGTATCGAGGCCTATGCGCTCTACATCGACCCGCCGCTTGGCCGCTGCGGCATGACCGAGGCCGCGGTGAAGAAATCCGGCCGTCGCGCACTGGTCGGCCAGCGGCCGATGACCCGCGTCGGCCGCGCTATCGAAAAGGGCGAGACGCAGGGCTTCATGAAGATCCTGGTCGATGCCGACACCAGGCAGATCCTCGGCTGCTCGGTGCTCGGCCCCGGCGGCGACGAGGCTATCCATTGCGTGCTCGACCTGATGTACGCCAAGGCGCCCGTCGACACGCTGGCGCGTGCCGTCCACATCCACCCGAATGTCTCGGAACTGCTGCCCACCATTGCCCAGGAGCTGAAGCCGCTGGCCTGACAGCCTGTTGGCGATCCATTTCAAAGCTCTTCCTTTTCTGCATCGCTGCAATGCAGCAATGCAGCTTGCGCACGGTGGCGTCCTTCGCGCAGTGTCGAAATTGAACCGATTCAGTCTGGACGCACCATGCCCTTGCCGATCCTTGCGCTTGCCATTGCGTCCTTCTGCATCGGCACCACCGAATTCGTCATCATGGGCTTGCTGCCCGAAGTCGCCGCCGACCTCGGCGTGTCGATCCCATCTGCTGGCCTGCTGGTCACAGGGTATGCGCTGGGCGTCGTCTTCGGCGCCCCGATCGTCGCGATGGCCACCGCGCATTTGCCGCGCAAGCCGGTGCTGGTCGGGCTGGCCGTGCTGTTCGTCGTCGGCAATCTGTTTTGCGCCATCTCGCCCAACTACTGGACGCTAATGGCGGCGCGCGTTTTCACCGCTTTCGGCCATGGCGCCTTCTTCGGCATCGGCTCGGTCGTTGCCGCCAGCCTGGTGCCGCGCAACAAACGGGCCAGCGCCATCGCGCTGATGTTCGCCGGGCTGACGCTCTCCAACATCCTGGGTGTTCCCGCCGGAACCGCACTTGGCGAAGCGTTCGGCTGGCGCTCCACCTTCGTTGCCGTGGTCGGTATCGGCCTGATCTCGGTGGCAGCGATCGCCTGGCTGGTGCCGTCCGATGTCGCCCAGCCAAGCGGTGGCGGCCTGCGCGGCGAGCTACGCGTGCTGGGCAAGCTGCAGGTCTGGCTGGCCATGCTGATCGCGGCGCTGACTTCCGCAAGCCTGTTCACCGTCTTCACCTACATCAAGCCCTACCTCACCGAGGTATCGGGCTTGTCGACCTCCGCAGTCACGTGGGTTCTGCTGCTGTTCGGCGCGGGCATGACCATCGGCAACATTATCGGCGGCAGACTGGCCGACTGGAAACTGATGCCGACAGTGATCGGCACCCTATTGCTGATGGCCTTGCTTTTCGTTGGCTTCAGGCAGTTCGGCGCAATCGCCAGCGTTGCCGTCGGCATCGTCTTCTTGTGGGGTCTGCTGATCTTCGTCGTTGTCCCGCCGCTGCAAATCCGGGTCGTCGAGGCCGCTTCCGAGGGGCCGAACCTCGCCGCCACGCTGAACCAGGGCGCCTTCAATGTCGGCAATGCCAGCGGCGCCTGGATCGGCGGCGTGGCCCTGTCCGCCGGTGTTTCCTATGCCAATTTGCCGCTGGTCGGCGCAGCACTCGCTTTGTTGGCGGTCACCGTCGCCGTGCTGTCACAGGCGCTGGGCCGGCGCGCGCCGGTCATCCCGCTCCCGGCTGAATAGTCTTGCGCCCATAGCGCGGCGGGCTGGACCAATCGACATAGGCGCCTTCAAATCGCATGTCTTCTGGTCTTGATGGAGGAAGTCATGCAGAAATCGATCGAGCGCATCGCCGGCGAAAGCGAAGGGGTTTCCTACGAATTCCCGCTGTTCCGCTTCACTGGTTCCGACAAGGCTGCTCCTTCGGCCTATCTGCAGGCGGCGCTCCATGCCGGTGAGTTGCCGGGCGTCGTTGCCATCGACGCGCTGATGCCGATGCTTGCCAGGGCGAAGGCCGAAGGCCGCATCAAGGGCAACCTCACCGTCGTGCCCTGGGCCAACCCTGTCGGCCGGGCGCAATATCATTTCGGCGAGCATCAGGGCCGCTTCCATCTGGGCACGCGCACCAATTTCAACCGCGGCTTTCCGCTGCTCGCCGCGCCCGACACAGCCCTCTTGCCAGACACCACCCTTGGCAGCGTCGACCAGCGGCTGAAGACGCGGCTGGTGCAGCTGTCGTTCGGCCATGACATCGTGCTCGACCTGCACTGCGATGACGAGGGCCTCGCCTATCTCTACGTCCACACCAGCCTGTGGCCGGCCATGGCCGATTGCGCCGCCGCCATGGGCGTCGACGCGGTCGTGCTGTGGAGCGAGGACACCGACGGCACCTTCGAGGGCGCCTCGATCATGCCCTACCAGAACGTCCCCGCCGATATGGCCAAGCTCGACCGTCGCGTCGCCACCACCGTCGAATATCGCGGCATCCTCGATGTCGACGGTGCCTTGGCCGACGCCGACGCCGACGGCCTCTACCGGCTGCTGGTGGCGCGCGGCGTGATCGCCGATAGCGCCCTGCCCGCGCCGGGTCCTTTCACCGGCTTCGTGGCGCCATTGGAAAACATCGACATGATGCCGGCGCCACGGGCCGGTGCCGTGCTCTACGACGTGAAACCCGGCGACCGCGTCGCCAAGGGCGCGCGCCTAGCCACCATCGTCCATGCACCGGGTGAAACCGATGGCCGCACCGAAGTGTTTGCGCCGCAGGATGGCATCATCCTGACCCGCCGCTCTCGCCGCATCATCCGCGCCGGCGAGGATCTCTTGAAGCTGGTCGGCGACAGGAAGAGCACCGACGCCCGGTCGGGGACGCTGGAAGATTGAGAAAGCTTTGCCTCGTAGTTTGCCGAAGCACTCCATAGCTTCGTCATTCTAGGGCGAAGCAAGGAGCGAAGCGACGCGGCGCAGACCCTAGAATCCATGCCGCGACTTCAAAGCGTCGCTACGTTCAGAATTCTGTTCCGCTGCGCCCTTCAACTGAGGTCGCGGCATGGATCCTCGGGTCTCCGCGACGTCGCTTCGCTCCTGCTCCGCCCGTGGATGACGAAGTTGCGAGGCTTCGGCCAATCCCAAACCCGTTGCATGCAGCATCACCGCCTAGCCCGAAATGGCCTGCCTAGCCTTCGCCTCCAGCCATTCGGCCATCTGCCGGTAAGGCACCGGGCCGTGGCTGATGCGGGCGACACCCAGTTCCGCCAGTCGCTGACGCGGCGGCACATGCGCCAGCGCGATGATATTGACCGGCAACGCGATTGCCTTGCAAAGCGTCTCGATCAGGTCCTCATCGCCAAGACCCGGCGCAAAGAAGCCGTGCGCGCCAGCTTTTTCGAAGGCCTGTGCGCGCTCTATGGCCTGGTCGAGCAGGGCGTCATCATGCGCATCCGGTTTCGCCTTGAGGAAGATGTCGGTTCGAGCGTTGATGAACGCCGGTATCCCGGAAGCCTTGACGGCCGCCGCCGCGGCTTCGATGCGTTTTACCTGAACAGCGATGTCGTGCAGGCCGCTGCCACCGACAACCTGGTCTTCGAAATTGAACCCAACAGCGCCAGCCCACAGTGCCAACGTTACCGTGCGAGCAACAATTTCCGGGTCGACGCCGTAACCACCCTCGAGGTCCATGGTCACCGGCAGGTCGACGGCAGTGACGATGCGCTTGATGTTGTCGAGCGCCAGCTCCAGCGGGATTTTCTCGCCATCGGCATAGCCGAAGGCGGCCGCCACCGGCCAGCTTCCGGTGGCGATCGCCTTGGCGCCCGCTTTCTCGACGATCTTGGCCGAACCCGGATCCCAGACGTTGTAGAGAACGATCGGGTTTCCCTTGACGTGGAGGGAATGGAACGTCCGCGCACGCTCGATCTGCTCGGTCATGATTGTTTTCTCGTCTTCCTGCTGTTGATGAACATTCTAAGCGCCATAGCCGGTTCTGGCGATGCACCATGAGGCGCAGAAGCGACAGCCACCGCAGGCTTTTCAAATCAGTTGCGCATCCGGTTTTTCGCGGCTATGGATTTCGCCATGAACATGCGTTCGATCAAGACCATTTGGTGGTGGGCCTGCTGACAGCGGCCTGTTCGAACACGTGCGCGTGAAAAGAGAGGGTGGCCGCAACGGAAAGTCCGGGCGGCCATTTGTTTTTTCCAAGCCATTCCCGGGTCCGTTGCCCAAGAAGCTGATGGAGACGGCAATGACGATGAAGGTTCTGGAAAACGGCGCGGAAAGTTTCGTGACCGCGGGTGGCATAACCATCACGCGCGCGCGCCACGACCGGCCCTATGCAGGTGCGATTGACGCCTATGTCGACGGCCTGAATTCGCGCCGCGGTGCGGTGTTTTCCTCCAATTATGAATATCCCGGCCGCTACACGCGCTGGGACACCGCCATCATCGATCCGCCGCTGGTCGTCTCGGCGCGCGGCCGTGCCATGCGCATCGAGGCGCTGAACCGCCGTGGCGAGGCGCTGCTGCCGGTCATCGGCAAGGCGCTCGCCAGCCAGGCGGATGTCACCATCGCCGAGACGTCGAAGACACTCATCCGCCTCGATGTCGCCAAGCCCGGCCGTGTCTTCACCGAGGAGGAGCGCAGCCGCGTCCCTTCAGTCTTCACCGTACTGCGCGCCATCACCGCTCTGTTCAAGACCGAGGAAGACGCCAATCTTGGTCTCTACGGCGCCTTCGGATACGACCTCGCCTTCCAGTTCGATCCGGTCGAACACACTCTCGAGCGCAAAGAGAGCCAGCGCGATCTGGTGCTGTTCCTGCCCGACGAGATCCTGGTCGTCGACCACTATTCGGCCAAGGCCTGGACCGACCGCTACGACTATGCCGGCGATGGGTTTTCGACGGAGGGGCTGCCGCGCGACGAAATCGCCGAGCCGTTCAAGAGCCCCGACCGCATCCCGCCGCGCGGCGACCATGAACCCGGCGAATACGCCAATCTGGTGCGCAAGGCGATGGATTCGTTCAAGCGCGGCGACCTGTTCGAGGTCGTGCCCGGCCAGATGTTCTACGAGCGCTGCGAGACGCAGCCATCCGAGATTTCGCGCAAGCTGAAGGCCATCAACCCCTCGCCCTATTCCTTCTTCATTAATCTGGGCGAAGGCGAATACCTGATCGGCGCCTCGCCCGAAATGTTCGTGCGCGTCAACGGCCGCCGCGTCGAGACCTGCCCGATCTCGGGCACCATCAAGCGCGGCGACGATGCCATTTCGGACTCCGAGCAGATCCTGAAACTGCTCAACTCGAAGAAGGACGAATCCGAGCTGACCATGTGCTCGGACGTCGACCGCAACGACAAGTCGCGGGTCTGCGAGCCGGGTTCGGTGCGCGTCATCGGCCGCCGGCAGATCGAAATGTATTCGCGTCTGATCCACACGGTCGACCACATCGAAGGCCGGCTGCGCGAAGGCATGGATGCTTTCGACGCCTTCCTGTCGCACGCCTGGGCGGTCACCGTGACCGGCGCGCCGAAATTGTGGGCCATGCGCTTCATCGAGCAGAACGAGAAAAGCCCGCGCGCCTGGTATGGCGGCGCGATCGGCATGGTCAATTTCAACGGCGACATGAACACCGGTCTCACCCTTCGCACCATCCGCATCAAGGACGGCATTGCCGAAGTGCGCGCCGGCGCCACATTGCTGTTCGACAGCATTCCCGAGGAAGAAGAAGCCGAAACCGAACTGAAGGCATCCGCCATGCTCTCCGCCATTCGCGACGCCAAGACAGGCAATTCCGCCAGCACCGAGCGAACCACCGCGCGCGTCGGCGACGGCGTCAACATCCTGCTGGTCGACCACGAGGATAGTTTCGTCCACACGCTGGCCAATTATTTCCGCCAGACCGGCGCCAACGTCTCGACCGTTCGCTCGCCGGTGCCTGAGGAAGTCTTCGACCGGCTGAAACCCGATCTCGTCGTGCTGTCGCCCGGCCCCGGCACGCCGAAGGACTTCGATTGCGCCGCAACCATCAAGAAGGCGCGCGCCCGTGAACTGCCGATCTTCGGCGTCTGCCTTGGCCTGCAGGCATTGGCGGAGGCCTATGGCGGCGAACTGCGGCAGCTACACATACCGATGCACGGCAAGCCGTCGCGCATCCGGGTCTCCAAGCCCGGCATCATCTTCTCGGGCCTGCCCAAGGAAGTGACCGTCGGCCGCTACCACTCGATCTTTGCCGATCCGGTGCGGCTGCCCGACGATTTCATCGTCACGGCAGAGACCGAGGACGGCATCATCATGGCCTTCGAACACCGCAAGGAGCCGATCGCCGCGGTACAGTTCCACCCGGAATCGATCATGACGCTCGGCCACAATGCCGGCATGCGCATCATCGAGAACATCGTCGCCCACCTGCCGCGCAAGGCCAAGGAAAAGGCCGCCTGACAATCATGGCCGAAACCGAGAACACGATGGCGATCGCGGCCAAGGCGGCCGCGAAGCGCAAGGTCGCCAATCTTGCCTTCTGGTCGATCATCATTGCCGCAATCGTGCTCGGCCTGAAACTCGTCGCCTGGTACGTCACCGGCTCCGTCGCGCTCTATTCGGACGCGCTGGAATCGATCGTCAACGTCATTGCCTCGGTTGCAGCCTTCTGGGCGATCCAGGTCAGCCACAAGCCGGCCGACCAGGACCACCCTTTCGGCCATCACAAGGCCGAGTATTTCTCGGCGGTGCTGGAAGGCGTGCTGATCGTGCTCGCCGCCCTTTTGATCCTCAACGAGGTCTGGCGCCACTGGCAGACCCCGGCACCGCTCGAACAGCCCTGGGAAGGTCTTGCCGTCAACGGCGTCGCTACAGTCATCAACGCCTTCTGGGCCTGGACGTTGATCCGCGCCGGCAGGGCGGAGAAGTCACCGGCGCTGGTTGCCGACGGCAACCACATCATGACCGACGTGGTCACCTCGATCGGCGTCTTCGGCGGCCTGGTCGGAGCGATCCTGACCGGCTGGCAGATTCTCGACCCGGCACTTGCCGTCCTCGTGGCGCTGAACATCCTGTGGCAGGGCTGGCACGTCATCGGTTCGTCGATGAACGGCCTGATGGACCGCGCCGTCGACACCCAGGAACACATGCGCATCCGCGACGTCATCTCGGCCAATTGCAAGGGCGCGCTGGAGGTGCACGACCTCAAGACGCGCATCGCCGGCCGCGCCACCTTCATCGAGTTTCATCTGGTCGTCGATGCCGACATGTCGGTCGGCGCCAGCCATGTCATCTGCGACCGCATAGAGGACGCGCTGAAGGCCGAAATCCCCTCGGTGCGCGTCACCATCCATGTCGAGCCCGACGACGAGGCCAAGCTCCCCAAGGGCACGACGGCCGTGCCGTTTGCGTGAGGCGGTCTCCCGTCACGACCTTGGAAAATTAGCCAAAGCCCCTCGACTTCGTCATCCACGGGCGGAGCAGGAGCGAAGCTCCGTCGCGGAGACCCGAGGATCCATGCCGCGACCTTGGCCTCAGAGTGCAGCGGAACAGAATTCTGCACCGCAGCAGCGCTCGGATGTCACGGCATGGATCCTATGGTCTGCGCCGCGTCGCTTCGCTCCTTGCTCCGCCATAGGATGACGAAAACGCTGGGTGCTTACGGAGCGCATGCCGATTGCGGCATCGGCTGCAGCCGATAGACCTTGTCGTCGGATTTCGTCTTGCCGTCGGCGGCCTTCGAACACAGGTCGACGATCGCGAGTGCACTGTTGGGATTGGCCAGCATCATCGTGCCATCGGCACCACGCTTGAGGAAAATCTCCTTCTGCGCGATGTCGCAGGAGAAATCACTCATCTTCGAACTGGCCGCGCAGCGCCACTGGTCGGCTTCGGCCTGGCAGGAATAGGTCTGCGTGACTTTGGCCGATTTCTGCCGTGTGGTGACGGTAACGGCAATGTCGGCGCCATCAGGCCAGTTGGCTGCGTCGCCCCCTGAAGCAAACGACGCCAGTTCGACCGGGCCGCGGAAAACCCGGATCGACTTGGTGAGCTGATCGGAGTGCGAGCCGAGATGCGCTGCATCATAGTCGCGCCCATAGCAGAATGCCTGGTCCGGCTTCAGACGCTCGCGCAGCGGCGGGCCTAGCGCCGGGTCGACCGGATCGATGCGCGCGAACTCCGCCTTGCAGGTCGCCGCTGGGATCGGGTCGAGGCGAAAATTGTCGTCATCCTTGCCGAGCGCCTGCCTGTGATATTCCGCTGCGCTAAGCTCCTCTTCCGATCCGGCATCGAGATAGATGTCGGGCTGCAGATCCGAGAGGAACAGCCGGCCCTTGTCGTCGACCTTCAGCGACGCAAGCGTCCGGTCGCATTCCATGCCGCAATGGACCGGGCCTGTCTTGCCGTTCTCGGACGCATGATTGCACCAGCCACCGGCCCATTCCGGCGACTTGGCGCCGCGCACGGTGGTGGCGATGAAAGCATTGTAGGACGTGTCGGAATTCGCGGTCGGTTCCTCGTTCGGCCGGCTGACTGGATCATGGCCGTAGTAGAAGAAGATCCGGGCCACCTTCTGCTTCGGGTGCGCCTTGAGATGCCCCGCATCATAGACGCGGCCGAAACAGGCATCAGCGCCGTTCGGACTGAGTTCGGTGAGCTTCAGCGCATAGTCGGCGGAGGCCGGTCCGGCAAGCAAGCCAAGCAGCGCCGCGCCAAACCCGGCGCCGGCGACTGTCTTCCATTCCCCTGCCCTGAACGCCATGTGATCTCTCCTCCGCATCGACAGGACGCAACGTCAATTTATGCTAGTATTGCGGCCGCAGCCACGCAATTCGCGGCGGCCCGCCAAGCGAAGGAGGATGCCATGCGTCGGCGCGACATATTCCGCGCGGTTCTTGCCGGAACCGGAACGCTTCTCGGTTTGCGGGCAGCACAGGCAGCCGCCACCGAGCCCACAAGGCAAAAAGTCGCCTACCACTTGAGCGACACCGACAAGGTCAATTTCGTGCTCGGCAACATCAAGAACCACTATGAGGGCACCGGCGGCAATGTCGACATCGTGCTGGTCGTGCATGGTCCGGCCTTGGCCAGCTTCAAGTCGAAGGGAATATCGGCCGCTATTTCCGGGCGCTTCGCCGGCCTGGTGCGGCAGGGGCTGGAATCCCATGCTTGCGCCAACACCATGCAAGGCATGGATATTTCGCTCCCCGACCTGCTCGCCGGGTTTCATGCCGCCGACAAGGGCGGCGTCGTCAAACTCGCCGAACTGCAAGGCCAAGGTTACGCCTATCTGCACCCGTAGAGCGGTTTGCTTGGCGCAAATTCCCCAAGGGAAAGCGCTACTCCTTTTCCCGGGAAACCGTTTCACACGTTTCCTTGAATTGCTCAAAGGCTTGAACACCGGGGTGGCAAGGGCCTACGAAGGACAGGCAGACGTCCCGGAGGAAGAACCGTGCCAGCCACCACACTCAGCATACCCGATCTTGCCGGCAAGGCAGTGCTGGTCACCGGTGCGTCGACCGGCATCGGAGCGGCGCTCGCGCTGGCCTATGCCGCGCAGAAATGCAAGGTGGCGCTGCACTACAATTCGAGTCAAGACGCCGCCGAGAAGCTCGGCCTGACGATTGCCGACAAGGGCGGCGAGGTGTTTCTCGTTCAGGGCGATTTCTCCGTTGCCGCCGATGTCGAACGCGTTGTCGAGGACAGCGCGAAGTTTTTCGGCCGCCTCGACGGGCTGGTCAACAATGCCGGCGGCATGCTTGGCCGCGTGCCCTATGCCGAGCAGACCGAGGCGCATTACGACGCGGTCATGGATCTCAACGCGCGTTCGGTGCTGACCGCCTCGCGCAAGGCGATCCCATGGCTGAAGAAACAGGGCGGCTTCATCGTCAACACCTCGTCGATCGCCGCCCGCAATGGTGCCGGCGGCGGCGCCGGGCTCTACGGCTCGGCCAAGGCCTTCGTCTCCAATGTGACGCGCGGCATGGCCAAGGAGCTGATCGGCTTCGGCATCCGCGTCAACGCGGTGGCGCCCGGCACAATTCTCACCCCGTTCCACGAGCGCTATTCGACCGACGAGCAGATGAAGGGCATGGTCGCCACCATTCCGCAGGGACGCGCCGGCACGGCGCAGGATTGCGTCGGCGCCTATCTGTTCCTCTCTTCCGATCTTCTCAGCGGCTACATCACCGGCCAGGTGATCGAGGTGAATGGCGGCCAGTTGATGCCTTGAACGGCTATCGGCATACTGGCGGTCTGCACGCTCTTGTCGAAAACCTCAAAGGGAGACAACGGAATGTACGGACTGATCGGCAAGATGCGGGCGGCGCGCGGCCAGCGTGACGCGGTCATCGACCTCCTGCGCGCCAGCACCGGCGCCCTGCCGGGTTGCCTGAACTACATCATCGCCCGCGACCCCGCGGATGCCGATGCGATCTGGGTCACCGAAGTGTGGACCGACGCCGAAAGCCACAAGGCCTCGCTGCAGCTTCCCGAAGTCCAGGCGGCGATCGCCAAGGCGCGGCCGTTCATCGCCGGCTTCGAATTCCAGGTCGAAACCCACCCTGTCGGCGGCTTCGGCCTGGCCGACGGCAAGACGGGGTGAGTTCGATGCCAACTTTGAGGAGCAACCTTTGACGCAGACAGTAAACATTCGCGATGCGAAAGCCCATCTGTCGCGCCTTGTGAGACGTGCAGCCCAAGGCGAGTCGTTTGTTATTGCCAAAGCCGGCAAGCCGTTGGCCAGAATCGTGCCGATCGAACAACCGGCTCTGCAGGCGCGACGGGTCGGTTTTATGGCCGGCCAGTTTTCCGTCCCCGACGATTTCGACCGCATGGGTCGCAATGAGATCGAGCAACGGTTCGACGCCGGCTTATGAAACCTGTTACTCGACACCTGGACGGGTGAAACAATAGTTTTCTATGAACCGCGGTTCGCATTTTTCGCCCTGCGGGTCTAAGAGCGAAACATGGATTCCTCGGCCGAGCAGCCCTCCCCGGACCTGCCCACACTCGAGCGCATGGCGCGGATGCGCAAGCTCTGGCAGTGGCTTGCCCTGCTGGTTGTTTCTCTCCTGTTTGCCGGCGCGCTGGAACTCGCCACCCTGCCGGCGGCGTTGCTGATCGGGCCGATGCTGGCGGCCATCGTCGCCGGCACCAATGGCGCCACGGTGCGTGTGCCGCGCCTTCTGTTCGGCGCCGCCCAGGCGATCGTCGGCTGCCTCGTCGCCAGCTCGATCTCGGCCGACATCTTTCCAGTCTTCTACCGGGAATGGCCGCTGTTTCTCGGTGTCGTGGTGGCCACCGTCACGGCCTCCAGCCTGCTCGGTTGGCTGATCAGCCGCTGGCGCATCCTGCCCGGCACCACCGCCGTCTGGGGTTCGTCGCCGGGCGCGGCCACCGCCATGGTGCTGATGGCCGGTGCGTTCGGCGCCGACCAGCGTCTCGTCGCCTTCATGCAATATCTGCGCGTCATCTTCGTCTCGATGACGGCAGCACTCGTTGCCAAGATGTGGGTCGACACATCGGGCGTCGAAATCCCCGCCATCACCTGGTTCCCGCCGATCGACGCCCAAGCCTTCGCCGCCACCATCGGCATCGCGTTTATCGGCGGCTTGGCGGGAAAGCTGTGCCGGCTGCCTTCTCCCTACTTCCTCGGCACCTTCATCTTCGGCGGCGTCATCCATCTCGGCCTGGGCGTTGAGATGCAATTGCCGCCCTGGCTGCTGGCATTCAGTTACGCTATGGTCGGCTGGTCGATCGGGTTGAATTTCACCAGGGCGATCCTGCGCCATGCAACGCGCGCGCTGCCGCAGATCATCGCCTCGATCGTGGCGCTGATCGCCTTTTGCGGCGGCCTTGCCTTCATGATCAGCCATCTCCTGGGCATCGATCCGCTGACCGCCTATCTGGCGACCAGCCCTGGCGGCATGGACAGCATCGCCATCATCGCCGCCGCAGCGCAGAACGTCGACATCTCCTTCGTCATGGCGCTGCAGTCGGCGCGCTTCCTGATCGTGCTGCTGGTCGGCCCGAGCGTCGCGCGACTGGTGGCGAGAAGCGTCAGGCAATAGGCAAAACCGACGCCGGAGACGGTCATAAGCCGCGGATTATTCCTCGCCGCCCTCGCCCACGCTGTGCGCGTCCCGGCGCCAGTAGGCGGTGACCAGGTGCCGGTCGCGCGACAGGTTCCACTGCTTGCGCACGATCTTGCGGATCTCCCGGAAATCGCCGAATTCGCATCCGGCCCAGACATAAAGACCGTCGGCAAGCGCCATGTGGCTGCGCTCCCGCAAGGCGGCTGGCAACAGGCCGGCGGTGCCGGCCTCTCGGCCGTGCCGGTAGAGCCAGGTGATATCGACATTGTCCCCTTGCGCCAGCGCGATCCGGTCATCCGGGCCATCGACCTCGATCAGTGCCTCGGCGCGGGTTGACGCCGGCAAATGCTCCAAAATCCGGCCGATGGCTGGCAGTGCGGTGTCGTCGCCGAGCAGAAGCAAGGTCTGCGCCACCGGGGCGTCGCCGCCACCGGGTCCGATCATGCCGATCACGTCTCCTGCCTGTGCGCTTTGCGCGAAGGCGGCGGCGGGCGTCTCCTGGCCTGGATGCAACACGAAATCGACGTCGAGCCAACCGCTTGCGGCGTCCACCGCCCGGATCGTGTAGACCCGCACGGCAAGCGCATCGTCGCCAGAAGGCCAGACGATCAAGCCGTCAGCGCCCATCGTCGGCCAAACCAGCCGGCGGCCAGGCGGCGGCAGCAGCAGCCGCATGTGCAGGCCGCCATGGGTAAATCGGCCGAGATCCTTGCCGGCGAAGCGCAGGCGCTGCATGTGCGCCGATATCCGCGTTGACGACATCACCGCGATCTCGCGGAAGAAGACCGGCGTACCGGCGTCGCTGCCGTCACCTTGCCAATGGATGCCCTTGGTCGTGCCGAGATGTTCGGCGACATGGCCGGCGACCGTCATCTTCATGTAGGACAGGCAGGTTTCGTCTGTCGCCGCGACCCGGATCAGCACGCTTTCATCATCAAGCGTAGCGCTCAACGAGCCGTAGTAGAGGCGGAGCTCCCACTGGTCGGCAACGCCAGTGTCAATCTCGAATTCGCTGTGCTCTGCGCGCAGCCGGTCCATCACCAACCTGATCGCCGCGTCGCTGATCCGGGTTTGCGCGCTAAGTTGGTCCATCGCTCAGTCCTTCGCAACAATTCGGCAAGCGCCGCAGCGCCACCGCCGTCAGCGACATGCCACAGCCGCTGCGGCGTTTCCACATAAACTTGATTATAAAATTCATATTTAGCGATGAACGCCTACCGCGCAGCAAGCCGCTCGGGAAGGAAGTCGACGAAGACGCGCACCTTCGGCGACAAATGGCGATTGGAGGGCCACAGCATCCGGAACTGGCCACGGCCGTCGACATGACCGTCGAGGACGGTACGCAGCCTGTCTTCGTGCAGCGCCTCGCGCACCAGGAAATCCGGCATGCAGGCTATGCCGAGGCCGGCGAGCGTGGCGCCCTTCAAGGCTTCCATGTTGTTGCAGGTCAGCATCGAGCGGATCTGCGGTTCGGCGCTTCCGGTCATGAACGGCCACTCCAGCAACCTGCCGCTGTTCAGGAAGCGGAAGTTTATGCCGAAATGCGTGGTGAGATCCGCCGGCACACTGGGGGCGCCATGACGATCCAGATAGGAGGGCGCCGCGCACAGCAGCATGCGAAAGGGGGCAACGGGTCTCGAAACAAGGCGCGAATCCGGCAGTTCGCCGCTACGGATCGCGACATCGATGCCCTCGTCGATGACGTCGACGATCCGGTCGTTGAAATCGATGTCGAGCTCTATCTCCGGATAGCGGGCCATGAACTCCGACAGCACCGGCAGCAGCAGATGATAGGTGACGATCGGAGTGGATATGCGCAGCCGCCCATGCGGCGTTTCCCGTGTCCGCGACAGCATCGCTTCGGCATCGTCGATGTCGTCGAGGATGCGGCGCACGCGCTCGTTGAACAGTCTGCCCTCTTCCGTCAGGCCAATCCGCCGCGTGCTGCGCTGCAGGAGCCGCACGCCGAGCTCCTGTTCGAGCCGCGCGACGCTCTTGCCGACGGCGGAAGCCGAGATGCCGAGCGCCCGCCCTGCAGCGACGAAACTGCCGAATTCGGCGGTGCGGGCGAAGGCCAGGAGCCCGTTGAGACGATCCATCGCGTCATTCCATTCGAGCGTTTCAGTCCGATATACCAGGAGATATAACACCATTTTTCCTGAAATGCCGACGACCTATCTTGTCGTCACGACCGGATCCGCAAACGCGCGGCCGACCGGCGAGTGCTGTTTCAGATAGGGAAATCCATGACTTCTAGGACCACAACCGGCTCTGCCGAGAGATGGCTCGTGCTCTTGTCCGTTTGCCTTGCCGCGATGACGATGCCCTTGACCTTCACCGGTCCGGCCGTCGCTCTGTCGCGCATCGCGGCCGATCTCGGCGGCAGTCCGATCGAGCTCAACTGGGTGACAAACGCCTTCATGCTGACCTTCGGCGCCACCCTGATGGCGTCGGGCGCTCTGGCCGACAACCATGGCCGCAAGCGCCTCTTCCTCGTCGGCCTCTCCCTCTATGTCCTGGCGTCGCTGGGCGCGATGCTGGCGCCGGACATCATCTGGTTCGACATTTTCCGGGCCGCGCAGGGGATCGGCAGTGCGGCCGCCTTCGCTGGCGGCGCCTCGGCACTCGCCCAGGAACTCGAAGGGCCATTGCGGCTGCGCGCCTTCAGCTTTCTCGGCACCAGTTTCGGCATCGGCCTCGCCTTCGGCCCGATCGCGTCGGGCCTGCTTATCTCTGCATTCGGCTGGCGGTCGATCTTTATTCTGGTTGCAGCACTCGCGATTGCCGCCGCCATGCTCGGCCTGCGCACCATCAGGGAATCGCGAGATCCGGATGCGACTGGCCTCGACTGGGCGGGAGCCGGCACCTTCACGATCGCGCTGGCGTCGCTGACCTATGGCGTGCTCCAGGCCCCGCAGCGCGGCTGGGCCGATCCCCTTGTCGTCACCCTTCTGGCCGCTTCTGTCATCTGTTTTGTCGCCTTCGTCTTTGTCGAGCGGCGCGCACAACGGCCGATGCTTGACCTCACGCTGTTTGCCTATCCCCGCTTCGTCGGCGTCCAGTTTCTGGCTGCGGCACCCGCTTACGCCTTCGTCGTCCTGCTCGTCCTGTTGCCGATCCGCTTCATCGGCATCGAGGGCATGAGCGAGATCAAGGCCGGGCAATTGATGATCTGCCTATCAGGCCCGCTGCTGATCCTGCCGATGCTCGCCGGACAGCTGGCGCGCTGGATCGCGCCGGCCACGATCTGCGGCGTCGGCCTGCTTGTCGCTGCCGCCGGGCTTGTCTGGCTGAGCCTGACACCACCGGTCGATAGTGCGCTGGTGGCGCCGCTGATGCTGATCGGCGTCGGCATCGCCCTGCCCTGGGGATTGATGGACGGGCTTGCCGTCAGTGTCGTGCCGAGAGAGCGCGCCGGCATGGCGGTCGGCATCTTCAACACCACCCGCGTCGCCTGCGAGGGTGTGGCGCTCGCGATCGTCATGGCGACCCTTTCCGGCTT
The DNA here is from genome assembly GCF_040322475.1 of Mesorhizobium sp. M0140. NCBI lineage: Bacteria > Pseudomonadati > Pseudomonadota > Alphaproteobacteria > Hyphomicrobiales > Phyllobacteriaceae > Mesorhizobium > Mesorhizobium sp. M0140. The sequence continues at coordinate 142,410 of NZ_JAMYTM010000008.1, forward strand.
TACCGCCGCGCAGGTCGCCGCCGAGGAAACGGCATCTTCGACGGAGGCGGCGGCGGCAGCCCAGCTGCTGGTGACCGGCAATCTCGGCGAAGCAGCACAACATCTGCCCCAAGCCGGAGCCGCTGTTCTGGTCCAGGCCTACGAGACGGCGTTCGACAGGCTGCTGATCGTGCTGGCGGCAATCACCGTCATGACCGCCGTCGTCGTCTTCCTTGGCCTGCGTCGCGGATCGGCTTCAGGTGAAAGTGTCGACGTCCAGGCAGTGCCGCAGGAAGGGTAGCAGTCAGCGGACGGCCCCCGCTATCAATCGAGCCTGTGCATCAGGTCCTCATCCAGCCAGCGGCCGAAGAAATAGACCAGTTGCTTGTGCCACCACGGCCAGTCGTGGCTGACATCGCCACCCCAATAATCGACCCAGGCGGGAATGGACTTGTCGCGCAGGATTTGTTCCAACCTGCGCGTCTCGACCAGCATCCGCTCTTCCCATGCGCCCTGCCCGCAGCAGAAGATCAGCCTGAGCGCCTTCAGCCGGGTCAGCAGTTTGGGATCGACGATGCCGGGCAGATAGTCCAGCGGCGAGTTGTAGAAAATGTCGCCCTCGAGCGCTTTGCCGAAGAAGTCGCGCGCCGAATAGACGCCCGACAGCGCGATGACGCCGCTGGCAAGTTCGGGAAAGCGGAAGACGAAGTTCGACGAGTGATAGCCGCCCATCGAACAGCCCGAGAACAGCGGCTTCAGCTTGCGGCCGCCATTGGCCTGCTCGGCTGCGGACAGGAACTCCGGCAGCGCCTCCTCGCGCACATAGCGGAAATAGGCTTCGTGGCGGGCGATGCGATGGGCCGCGTCGGCATGCTTGTCGAAGAAGGATTCCGAATCGACGCCGTCGACCGTGAACAGCTGGATGCGGCCGGTGTCGATGAATTCGGCCAGTGCGCCCACCCCGCCGGAATCCTCGAACTGGTAGAACCGGCCCTGCGAGGTCGGAAACACCACCACCGGCCGGCCGGCATGGCCGTAGCGCTTGTATTCCATGTCGCGGCCGAGCTGGCTCGAGAAATTCTTGTGATAGGAGATGTCCATCGCCTCACGCCTTTTCCGCGTGGATATAGGCGACTGCCTCGCGCAACGCTGCTTCGTCCTTCGAGCGCATCTGATAGGCGTAATTTCCCATGGCGCGGCTGAAAACCTCTTCGATGGCCTGATGGTGGACGATCTTGTCGCGGTGCGCGGCTAGCACGTCCTCATGGCTGTGCAAATAGTGGAGGCGTCGCTTGCGGCTGGCATAGGCGGTGAAGTATTTGCCCTCGTAAGGGCCGCCGGCGGCATCTCTGACCACCATATCGGCCCATGCCGCATAGACGTCGACGTCGAACGTATAGTTGATCGCATCGGTCATCCAGGCGCCGGGCGGACGCATGTTGACCTCCAGCGCGATGACCCGGTCGTCCTTGGTCTCGAACAGCTCAATGTGGAAGAAGCGTTCGCGCACGTCGAACGCCTTCAGTATCTTGCGGCCGGCCTCCTCGATCGCCGGTCTAACCTTGGGAAAGCAGGTGTAGCTCATGTGGCGGTCCTTGTTGACCACCTCCATGATGCTCTGGTCATAGCGATGGCTGGCCGCCAGCACCACCTCGCCGTCGCGGTTGACCAGCCCGTCATAAGTCACCACCAGTCCCTCGATGAACTGCTCCATGACGAAGGTCACGTCCTCGGGCTTGTCCCGGAAGAACTGGTCGAGTTCCTTGGCGTTGGAGATCTTGAAGGTGTTCGATGCGCCGGAACCGCTGTCGGGCTTGACCACCACCGGATAGCCGACGCGCCGGATGAAAGTCATGGCCCCGGCACGGTCGGAGCATTTGCGCTGCGCGATGGTGTCGACGCCACTCTTGCGGAAGAAGGCGCGCATGCGGCTCTTGCGCTTCAGATTCTTCACGAAATCGAGCTTGGTGCCGTAGATGTTGAAGTCGGAGCGGATGTTGGCTTCCAGCTCCAGCCAATGTTCATTGAGCGATTCGAAACGGTCGATGCGGCCCCATTTGTGGATGAAATGCCCCATCGCCCGGAACACCGGATCGTAGTCTTCCATGTCGGCGACACGGTAATATTCCGAAAGCGCCGCCTTCAGCTTGGCGTCGAGTGCGTCATAGGGTGCGTCGCCGATGCCGAGCACCCTGGCTCCGGCCTTCTTCAAACGGTCGCAGAAATCCGCGCCGTTGGCGGGAAAATGCGGGGAGAAGAACACGAAATTCATGGACAACCCCATCGCAACCCGTCGATGCCCAAGTCTGGCGCATTTGCAGCGCCTGGGGAAGGGCATGTGCGGTGGGGACAATATCCAGCAAAATCCGGCCAGCAAAGCCAAGGCACCGAACTCGGGTTCCCTCGCGGCCTTCGGCGCGTTGGCTGACGGAGCATCAAACGAAAAACCCGCCTGTGCGGCGGGTCACTGGCGCAGATCAGCACCATGGACGAATATGTACCGTAGCTGAGGTCACCCAGTCAAGAAAAAATTCCTATCGTGGAAAGCTGCCGGCACAAAGGCTGCCAACACTGCCGAACTCGCTGTCATCAGCATTACCCGCAATGCGGCCCCACTTGCCTCCCACAAGCCGCTCCTATATGAGATCAGCCATGAACACGCGCGCCACCAACGCTTCCCGTCCGACCGGTTTTTCCGGCGAGACCGTGCGCGCGCTGGCTTCGACCCTGCTTCTTCTCGGCCTTATCGGCGATCGCCGGGTTCGCTGAAGGAGCGCCCGGCGGTCGAACCGCCGCGCAAGCGCATGCTCCTTGGCAATCACATCAAGCGAACGAAATTCTGGTAAGGCGCCGCTCGCCATCAATCCACCTGAGGGTGGATCCATGAGCCGCCGGGAGAAAAGACGATGAACGCACGAGAAGAGATCCGTTCCGATGCCGCGGTAGCCGGCAAGGATGCGGAACGAAGCATCCAGAACAAGGGCATGTCCGACGCAGCCCGCAAATATCAGCCCTATCCGACCGTCGGCCTCACCGACCGCACATGGCCCTCGAAGGTCATCGACAAGGCGCCGATCTGGTGCTCGGTCGACCTGCGCGACGGCAACCAGGCGCTGATCGATCCGATGGGCCATGAGCGCAAGGCACGCATGTTCGGCCTGCTGCTCGACATGGGCTTCAAGGAGATCGAGATCGGCTTCCCGTCGGCCTCGCAGACCGATTTCGACTTTGCCCGCTGGTGCATCGAGGAAGGCAACGTGCCCGCCGATGTCTCGCTGCAGGTGCTGGTGCAGTGCCGGCCGGAGCTGATCACCCGCACCTTCGAGGCGCTGAAGGGCGCCACCAACCCGATCGTCCATTTCTACAATTCGACCAGCGAGCTGCAGCGTCGCGTCGTCTTCGAAAAGGACGTCGGCGGCATCAAGCGGATCGCCACCGACGCCGCCAAGATGATCACCGACATGGCGGCCAAGGCCGGCGGAGGCTTTCGCTTCGAGTATTCGCCGGAGAGCTTTACCGGCACCGAACTCGAAGTGGCGCTGGAGATCTGCAACGCCGTCACCGAGATCGTCAGGCCGACGGCGGACAACAAGCTGATCGTCAACCTGCCCTCGACGGTCGAGATGTCGACACCCAACATCTATGCCGACCGCATCGAGTGGATGTGCCGCAACCTCGACAACCGGGAGAACCTGCTGGTCTCGCTGCATCCGCACAATGACCGCGGCACCGGCATCGCCACCACCGAACTCGGCCTGATGGCCGGCGCCGACCGTGTCGAAGGCACGCTGTTCGGCAATGGCGAGCGCACCGGCAATGTCGACATCGTCACGCTGGCGCTGAACATGTACACGCAAGGTGTCGATCCGTTGATCGACTGCTCCGACATCAACCGGATGAAGGACGTCTACGAATATTCGAACCAGTTGAAGATCCCCGAGCGCCACCCCTATGTCGGCGAACTCGTCTACACCGCCTTTTCCGGTTCGCACCAGGATGCCATCAACAAGGGCATGAAGGCGCTGAAGAAGGCCAATACGAGCCTGTGGGAAGTGCCCTATCTGCCGATCGATCCGGCCGATGTCGGCCGCAGCTATGAAGCCATCATCCGCATCAACTCGCAGTCCGGCAAGGGTGGCATCGCTTATGTGCTGCAGGCCGATTACGGCCTCAACTTGCCGCGCAATCTGCAGATCGAATTTAGCCAGGAAATCCAGGCGATCACCGACGCCGAGGGCAAGGAAGTGCCGGCCAGGCGTATCTACGAGCGCTTTCTCGAGACCTATGTCGATCAGCCGGCCGCGCGGCTGAAATTCCTCGATCACCACACCTATCCCAGCACCGAAATCAAGGGCCGGCGCGTCGTCGAGGCGGTCATCCTGGACAATGGCAAGGAAGTGACGATCTCCGGCACAGGCACCGGTCCGATCGACGGCTTCGTCGATGCGCTGTCGCGCCATGTCGGCGTCGAGATGTCGGTGCTCGACTATTCCGAGCACTCGATGCAGCGCGGCTCGAACGCGTCAGCCATTTCGTATGTCGAGATGGAGTATCCCCAGGGCAAGCTGTTCGGCGCCGGCATCAACACCAACATCGTCGCCGCCTCACTGGAGGCGGTGATGTCTGCCGCGAACCGTATCGTCGGTAAAAAAGCCGGCTGACGCCCGACGGGAACAAAGATCGGAACCCTCCCAACCTGGTGAACGGTTCCGATCTTTCGGGCCATTAACCACCGCGGAATTATCCGGTGGGTACGTGATCGCATAACGGGGTGTATACTTGTGTGGTGGTGCGGGACCTATATGATCGCGCCTCAACCTGTGCCGACTTCGAGAGGATCGACACTTGCAGCATGCCACGCCTGCCGCCCCCGCAGTGCGCGAGACACTGGAGCGACTGCTTGCCAGCCAAACGTTCGGCCGATCCGAACGCGCGCGCAAGCTGCTGCGTTATCTTGTCGAACGTGAACAGGCCGGCGAAGCCGACAGGCTCAAGGGCTTTTCCATTGCCATGGATGTTTTCGGCAAGGACGGCGACTTCGATCCGTCCACCGATGCCGTGGTGCGTGTGCAGGCAGGCAGGCTGCGCGAGCTTCTGCAGCACTATTTTGCCAATGAGGGAATTGCCGAGCCGGTCCGCATCGCCATTCCGCGCGGCGGCTATGTTCCTGCCTATGAATTGAACGCGATCCGCCTGCCGGATATTGCCGAGGCTGTTCCCGAACTCAGGCTGGACGGCGTCGTATCCGCCGATCGGTCCAACGAAGCCGGCACGGGCATGCTGGACGCGATGTCTCTGGCTTCCGTACCGATTTCGCCTGCCCCCTCGGTGGCGCGCCATCTCCGCTTTTTCTGGATGGCGATCGCCTTGGTCATCGCCATGCTGGGCGTACTGATCCTTCGCCAGGGCAGCACTGCCTTGCTGGCAGGCGGCGACATCTCGGCAACGCCGGAGATCGCTGGCGCAAGCGCAAGCGTCACGGCATCGGCAAGGGCTGACGCCCTTCCGCAAGTCTATATCGGACTCAAGGCTGACGGCCCCGACGCCAGCCGTGTCGCCGCATCGCTGCGCGCCGGCCTGAGTGGCTTCGATACCATCGACTTCATCGGCCGCGACACCGTCGGCGATCCGGCTGACGACGCTGCGAGCTTCATATTCGACGTCCTGCCCGGACCGGACGCGGGCGACATCACGATCGAACTGCAAAGCATGGCGTCCGGACGGGTGCTTCTATCGCGCAATCTCACCCCCGCCGACAGCGCACCTGCCGCGGTCGAAGACCGTATCGCCGACATGCTGAGCTCGGCACTCCCCGCCTCCGGCACCATCTACAACTATATCGAGCAGACCGGCACGCCAAACGGCCTGACGCAATGTCTGCTGCTCAACGGCAAATATTATCTCGACCAGAACGCCAGGACCCATGAGGCAGCCTACCGTTGCCTCGAGAAGCTGGCCAATGGTGGAACCAAGTCCTCGCTCGTCTATTCGGAACTTGCTTCCCTGCATCTCGAGGCGGTGTCCGATCATTACGCCTATCCGCCCAATGCGACGATTGAGACAGCCGTCGAGTTTGCCCATCGCGGCGTGCAGATGGGTCCGACCAGCCCTTATGCGCATCGCTCCTACGGCTATGTCAGTTCGCGCCTCGGCAATACGGACGAAGCGATCCGCTGGATGCGCAAGGCCTATGAACTCAACCCCTACGACCTCGGCATGGCCGCCGCTTACGGCTACGGGCTGATCTTCGCCGGACGATATGCCGAGGGAACGCCGATCCTCGATCATGCGGCGGAGACCTTCAGCGGGCACCCGACATGGTGGGACTACGGGCTGTTCGTTGGTGAGTTCATGCTCGGCGACATGAACAAGGCGGTCGCGGCCAGCATGGCACTGAGAACGACGGCAACGAAATCACACTATCTGGCGGCGCGGCTGGTCGGCGCCAAGGCTGCCGGACAGGACCATCTGGTGAGCACGCTGCTGAAACAGCTGACCACCGAGTTCCCCAAATTTGCCGCCGATCCACGGGCGACTTTCGTCGAGCGGAAATATCCGGCCGACCTGACCGACCGGCTGGTCCAGGCACTCCGCGCTGCCGGGCTCGGCAGCCCAAGCTGACACCATCGACGTCCGCGCACTGGCTGCGCCGCGTCCCGATGGATTTCCTGCGCTCCGATCGCCGATTGCCGATTGGTGGCCAAGTTCTGTACACAACCGTACAAATCGCGAAAATTTTACTGGTCATCACGTTGGACTAGGAGCAATTCAGCCATCATTGGTGTCGCGCATTCTGCAATAACAAAAAAATCAGCTTTCATGACCGCATCACTTTTTGCCGCCGAAGAGGGTGTTGGCTCGAAGGCCATCGTCCTGCTGCACGGTTTCGGCGGCTGCCATGATGTATGGCGCGAGGTGATTTCCGCCCTGACGCCTTCCACGCATACGCTGGCCTATGATCTGCCTGGGTATGGGATGTCGCTCGATTTTCCCGCCGCCGGTCCGGCCAGGGTGGCGGCCAAGGCCGTGCTCGCCGATCTCTCTGAGCGTCGCCTGAAGCGCGTTCATCTCGTGGGCCACTCGATGGGCGGTGCCGTGGCGGCGCTGATGGCGCTGGCCGAGCCTGAAAAGATAGCCTCGCTGACGCTTCTGGCGCCGGGCGGCCTTGGCCCCGAAATCAATGGACCGCTATTGCGCCGCTATGCCGAAGCCTCGGATCGGTCCGAGATCCGCTCCTGCCTCGCCGTCATGTCGGGACCTTCAGCCCCGCCACTCGAACATATGGTGGACACCCTTTGGGAAATGCGCAGGCGACCCGGCCAACTCGAAAAGCTGGTCGAGATCGCAGCCGCCATGACCGTGGACGGTCGGCAAGGCGTCATCCCGCACGATCGCCTCGATGGACTGAACATGCCAGTGATGGTGGCATGGGGAACCAACGATGCGGTGCTGCCCTTTACCCAGGCGGATGACCTGCCGGCGCATTTTCACGTGCACCACGTGCTGGAGGCCGGCCATATGCTGGCTGAGGAAGCCCCCGGCCTTGTTGCCGAGATCATTCGCCGCAACACCAATCGTCGCGCCAGGCCACATCGCCAGAAATTCGCCGCAGCAGCCAGCTGACCTTTTTCGCACGACAACCTTCCTGGGCACCCCGGGGGCCGTCGATCTCGCCAGTGCATTTTGCCGGCGGCTGTGTTAACCCGGTGTTAACCAAACCCACGAGGCAGACGCCGATGAAGGAAGCAGGCGAGAAGACCATCGACCAGTCCAAGAAACTGTCCGATGCCATCCGTGATGTCAAAAATGCCTTCGCCGACCGCGACGACGTCGTCGTCGACATGCGCGAGGCGCATCGCATGCGCCTCGATCTGCTCGCCGCCGAACTGGCACCGGTTTTTGCCGATGTTCCGGCCGACATGGACAATTTCGACTTTGTCGTCTCGTCCGGCTTGCAGCCGCGCTTGTGGATCGACGCCATCAGTCATGTCGCCATGGGGCGCGACCGCCGGACCTATCGCTTCCTCAAGGACACCCGTATCGGCCGGGTGGTGCTTGCCGAATCCACCGAGATGAAGCCGGTTGCCCATTCCGTGACACGCTATGTCGCGGAGCGCATTGTCGAGCGTCAGAGGATGCTGGAAGGCGGCGTCGAACCGGCCGTCGCCGGCATGAAACGTGCCTATGTGCCGGAAGCCGAACCGCCGCTGCGCGCGACGGCGCGCGGCAAACGCTGGTCGGCCTTTCTGTCCGGGCTTGGCCTTGTGGCTGCCGGTGCCCTGGTCGGTCTTCTCGTGTCCATCGTCCTGTTCTGGGACCGCATCGTCGCCATGGTAGTCAGCTTGCGGCCATAGCGGCGCCAGTCACGGCACCGAGTTCCAGCGTCTGCAGATCGGATGGCGGCATGGACGGCCCGGTCAGGCCGCGCCGCGTCAGCCGGATCCGCCAGTTGCCCGTCTCGCCGTCAATGTCGAACAGATTGTACTGCGCCGCCGGGTTCTTGCCGCCCGGCGCCTGGCCGGCGGCGGCGACGCCGACCGCTGGAATCCTGACGCCGCGACCGCCGATGAAGAACAGCGACGGCAGATGTGAATGGCCGTGCAGGACAAGGTCGGCGCCGTGGCGGCGAATGATCTTGTTGAAGCGGGCAATGCCGAACAGCCGCTTGTGCTGCGGGACCGCGCCGCGCACCGGCGGATGATGGATCATGATGGCGCGGAACAGCCCCTGTCCGGCGGTATCCCCGAGGATTTTGCCGAGCCGCTTCGCTTGGCCTTCCATGAAGAAACCATTGGCCATGAAGGGTGCCGTGGCGCGCGCTGTCGAGACACCGATCAGCGCGACGTTGCCGCGCACGCGCAGATAGGGAAATGCGTTACGATCGACCGGCGTGTTGACGCCGTCGCCGCTCATCCACGCCGCCCAGGATCGGCAGACCTTGTCGAAGGCGCCTGGCACATAGGCGTCGTGGTTGCCCGGAACGACCGAAACATCATGCGCCGGCCCCAGCGTCTCCAACCAGTGCCTGGCCATCTCGATCTCGCCGTCGAGCGCCAGATTGACCAGGTCGCCGGTGACGGCGAGGTGGTCAGGCGTGTTCGCCTTGATGTCGGCGACGATCGTGTCAATCACCGCATCATGCATATGGCGGCGGCGGTTGCGCTGCCAGTTGACATAGCCGAGCACGCGCTTGGAGGCGAGATCGCGATAGGATACATCGGGGAGCGGCCCCAGATGGACATCGGAAATATGCGCGAGCCTGAACATACAACCTTCATAGGCGACCCGCGCGCGGCTTTCCACCCACGGTTTCGCTATCAATGACGAGCCCTGAAGATGCCTTCCGCCAGACCGGCTGGCCAGGTTTGAGGGCCAGGCTGTTCCATCTCTATTTCGTGCTGCGGAGGCCGATGACGCTTGGCGTGCGCGGCTTGATCCACGACAGGGCGTCCAGGTCCGTCTTCCTTATTCGCCATACCTATGTACCGGGCTGGCAGCTTCCCGGCGGCGGCGTCGAAGTCGGCGAGACGATGAACGAGGCACTGGCCCGTGAACTGGCCGAGGAAGGCAACATCGCTCTCACCGCCCCGCCGGTGCTCAAATCGATGCATTTCAACCGCCGCTCCAGCCGCCGCGACCATGTCGGCTTTTATTTGCTCGAGCATTTCAGCCAGACGGCGCCGAAGCTGCCGGACCACGAAATCGCCGAAGCCGGCTTCTTCCCGCTCGACGGCTTGCCGCAGGGCACGACGCCGGCGACGCTGCGCCGGATCGCCGAGGTTTTTGACGGCGAGCAGCCCTCGCCCTACTGGTAGATCAGGCTGCCGCTTTCTCGAAGCGCGCCCGGTCATGCCGTGCGGCATAATCCAGATCCGGTCCGACAGGCACGATCCGCGTCGGATTGATTGTCTGGTGGCTGCCGTAATAATGCGCCTTGATATGATGCAGATTCACCGTCCCGGCCACATCAGGCACCTGATAGAGATCGCGCAGATAGTTGGACAGGTTCGGGTAGTCGGCGATACGGCGCAGATTGCATTTGAAATGGCCGACATAGACCGGATCGAAGCGCACCAGCGTGGTGAACAGCCGCCAGTCGGCTTCGGTGATACGATCGCCGACGAGATAGCGCTGCTTCGACAGCCGCTCCTCCAGCGTATCCAGCGCTGTGAACAATTCACCGAACGCCTCTTCATAGGCACGTTGCGTGGTGGCGAAGCCGGCGCGATAGACGCCGTTGTTGACCGCGGGATAGACCAGCGCATTGATCCGATCGATCTCGCCGCGCAACGCCTTCGGATAGAAATCGAGGCTGGCGTCGCCCCATTCGTCGAAGGCTGAATTCAGCATGCGGATGATTTCGGAAGACTCATTGGAGACGATGGTCTGCTCCTTTTTGTCCCACAGCACCGGCACCGTCACCCGGCCCGAATAGGCGGGATCGGCCTTGGCATAGATCTGGTGCAGGAAGTCGAGGCCGTAAAGCGTGTCGCCCGTGGCGCCGTCCTCAGCCACGAACGTCCAGCCGTTGGCGCCCATGAAATGATGCACCACCGACACCGATATGACGCCTTCCAGCTTCTTCAGCGCGCGAAAGATCAACGTCCGGTGGGCCCACGGACAGGCAAGCGAGACATAGAGGTGATAGCGGCCGGGCTCGGCCTTGAAACCGCGCGTCCGGCCTTCAGCCGGCTTGCCGTCAACAGTGATCCAGTCGCGCCATTGCGACTGCGTCCGCACGAAGCTGCCACCATTGTCCGCCGTATCATACCAGCGATCCTGCCATCTTCCTTCAACCAGCAATCCCATGCAAATCTCCTTGCGTCCTGTTGGTTGATGTAGGCACAAGGCTGCCCTGTCGAAGACGTCAGGTGCTGAACAGACCGTCACTTGGCAGAAATGACGGACAAAAACGGCCGATTGCAGCGGCGGGAAATTGATGCTAGCGCACAATCCGCATGTTCGACTTTGCTTTGATCCGGTTTGACCGACGACGAAAGGGCGCCCGCGCTTGATGAAGCGCTGACTGGCGAATGCTGCCGTTTGCAGCAAACCTCTCCTCCTTGTATCGGACCGCAACGACCATGAGCCTTGCCGACGTGAAATACCTGCCGGAAACCCCGGCGCACGACCCCGAGATCGAAGCCATCAACGACGAAGCCTTCGGGCCCGGCCGCTTTGTGCTGGCCGCTTACAAGATCCGTGAAGCCGGAGGGCACGAGCGCTCGCTGTCCTTTGTCGCCGTCGACGGCGACCTTGTCGTCGCCTCGGTGCGCATGACCCGCATCGCCGCCGGCGCCGGCCGCGCATTGATGCTCGGGCCGCTCGCGGTGCGGCCGGCCTTCAAGAATCTCGGCATCGGCCGCCGGCTGGTGGCGATCGCGCTGGAGGCCGCCGCCCGGGCCGGCGCACCTGCCGTAATGCTGGTCGGTGACGAGCCCTATTACGGGCCGCTCGGTTTCAAGCGGATTCCGCGCGGCCAGATTTCGATGCCGCGCCCCGTCGATCTCGACCGGCTGCTGTCGCACGAGATCGCGCCGGGCGCGGTAGCCAGGCTCTTGGGCGAGGTCGGCCACGCCGATCAGGCCAGGGTGGCCGATCCTACCGCGGCGATGGCTTGACCTTTCCCTTCGATCTGGCGCCTGATCCATCCCACTGTTCCCGAGATCAAAGGATGACGCCATGAACCCGAACGGCCAGATCGCGATCGTCACCGGCGGCGGCTCCGGCCTTGGCGAGGCAACGGCGCGCGCGCTGGCGGCCAAGGGCGCCCGCGTCGCCATCTTCGATGTCGGTATCGATCGCGCGGCCAAGGTCGCGGCCGAGATCGGCGGTATAGCCGTCCAGTGCGACGTCAGCAGCGCCGACAGCGGGACCGCTGCCCTCGCCGACGTTACGGCCAAGCTTGGCCAGCCACGGATCCTGGTCAACTGCGCCGGCATCGCCATCGGCGTGAAGACGATCGGCAAGGATGGTCCCCACCCCCTTGATCAGTATCGCAAGGTGATCGAGGTCAATCTGATCGGCACGTTCAACATGATCCGCCTCGTTGCCGAGCGCGCGTCGAAGCTCGAGCCGCTGCAGTGCGGCGAGCGCGGCGTCATCGTCAACACCGCTTCGGTTGCCGCTTATGATGGCCAGATCGGTCAGGCCGCCTATGCGGCTTCCAAGGGCGGCGTCGTCGGCATGACGCTGCCGGTGGCGCGCGATCTTGCCCGTTCCGGCATCCGCGTCTGCACCATCGCGCCCGGCATCTTCAAGACGCCGATGATGGCCGGCATGCCGCAAGAGGTGCAGGATTCGCTGGGCGCCGCCGTGCCTTTCCCGTCGCGCCTGGGCGAACCGTCCGAATACGCCGCGCTCGCCCTGCACATCGTCGAGAACCAGATGCTGAACGGCGAGACCATTCGTCTCGACGGCGCCATTCGCATGGCGCCGAAATAGAAGGTCATGAGCGCCGGCCTGTCCGCTGCCGCTAAAACCGGGCCGCTGGCCGGGCTGAAGGTGATCGAGATGGCCGGGCTCGGCCCGGTGCCGCTGGCCGGCCTGATGCTGTCGGAGATGGGCGCGCAAGTGTTGCGCATCGAACGGGCGGGGACGAGCCAGTTCCTGTCGCTGCCGGATGAGTACAACATCGACCGCCATGGCCGCGCCGTCCTGCGCCTCGACCTGAAGCGCCGTGAAGGCACCGATCTGTTGCTGCGCCTTGCCGAAAAGGCGGACATGTTGCTCGAAAGCTTTCGCCCGGGCGTCATGGAGCGGCTCGGCCTCGGCCCGGAAGCGGTGCTGGCGCGTAACCCCGCGCTGATCTACGGCCGTATGACCGGCTTCGGCCAGGACGGCCCGCTCGCCGGCCGCGCCGGCCACGACATCACCTACCTCGCCTATAGCGGCGTGCTGCACGCCATCGGCCATGCCGACGGCCGTCCGGTCCCGCCGCTCAACCTTGTCGCCGACTATGGCGGTGGCGCCATGATGCTGATGGCCGGCGTGCTGGCCGCCCTATTCCAACGTTCGCGCACCGGCAAGGGTGAAGTCATCGACGCCGCGATGGTCGACGGTGCCTCGATGCTGGCGGTGCCCCTGCACGCCTTGATGGCGGCCGGCTTGTGGAGCGACAAGCGCGGCGCGAACCTGCTCGATTCCGGCGCCCCGTTCTACGATACCTATGAGACGTCGGACGGACGCCATATCGCCATCGGCTGTCTCGAGCCGCAATTCTTCGCCGAATTCGCCAGGCTGCTGCCGCTCGACGAGCGCTTTGCGTCCGGCCAGTACGACAAGGCCCTGTGGCCGCCGATGCGCGCCGCCATTGCCGATCGGATCCGGCAGAAACCACGCGACGACTGGGACCTTCTGTTCACGCAAACCGATGCCTGCGTTGCACCCGTCCTGTCGCTGCAAGAGGCGAAGCACCACCCGCACAATCGGGCACGCAACGCCTCTGTGACGACAGGTGCATTTGAGCGCCCGGCCCCCGCGCCGCGTTTCTCGAGCTCGCAACCGACATTGGCCCCTATGCCAGGCAATGAGGATGTGTCGCCATCGGAAATTCTGGCACGTTTCGGCTTTGCGAAAGCCGAGATCGACGACCTTGTCAAATCCAGCTTGCTGACCGATAACTAGAGAAGAAAGATCAACTTACTGTGGTGCTGCCTTGGACGAGCCGAAAAAGGACGTGATCCGCGAGACGGACGCCGAAGCGATCCGGCTGGCGAAGACGCTTCTGCGCAGCGCCCGCTTTGGCGCCCTGGCGGTGATCGAACCGCAAACCGGCTCGCCGCTGGCCAGCAGGGTCGGCGTGGCCACCGACATCGACGGCGCGCCGCTGATCCTGGTTTCGATGCTTTCGGCGCACACCGGCGCTCTGCTTGCCGATCCGCGCTGTTCCCTGTTGCTCGGCGAACCGGGCAAGGGCGACCCGCTGGCGCACCCGCGCCTGACATTGATCTGCCAGGCGGCACGGCTTGAGCGCGGATCAGCCGAACACGCCCGCACCGAGCGCCGTTATCTCAATCACAATCCCAGGGCGAATCTTTACGCCGGTCTCGGCGACTTTTCGATCTTTCGCCTCGGTCCGCAACGCGCCAGCCTCAACGGCGGCTTCGGCAAGGCCTATCAGCTCGATCGATCGGATTTGCTCGCCAGCGGACCGGTCGTCGAGGAACTCGCGGCGCGCGAACAATCCGCCATCGACCACATGAACGCCGACCATCTCGACGCAATCGCCGTTTACGCACAGCATTTCGCCAAAGCGTCCGGAAACGGCTGGCGTGTTGCCGGATTCGATGCCGATGGCATGGATCTGGTGTCGGGCGACGATGTTTGCCGGGTCTTTTACCCACACCCTTTGGCGGCGGCAGGCGAATTGCGGCACGTTCTGGTCGATATGGCCAAGGCCGGCCGAGCCATGGCCGACGCCGGGACTGAGACTTAATTATGCTGGATCAAAAGCAACACTTGAGATTTAAGTGAAATGCTCTACCTTTTGGTGACGCTGAATCGCCAGCGCCGATCGACAAGTGAATTTATGGAATCAGACGCCATTGCCCCCATGGCGTCGGGATGAACAGGAAGCATGGGGGATCGATGGTCTCGACAAAGCTAATCGTGAACGCCGAATCGGCGGCAGAGTTTCTCATGCTGATGGGCAATGAGAAGCGACTGTTGATCATGAGCTATCTCGCCGAAGGTGAAATGTCGGTTGGAGCCATTGCTGAGAAGGTGATGCTCAGCCAATCCGCCCTGTCCCAGCACCTCGCCAAGTTGCGGGCGCTCGACCTGGTCGAGACCCGCCGCGACCGGCAGATGATCTACTACTCCTGCAAATCCGACGCCGTGCGAGAACTGCTTGTCATGCTGGACGGCATTTTCGGCAGCGGCAAGGATGACCTCTCCCAGATGGCGCACCGTTTGCGCCGTGCTGGAACCTGACCACATAGCGCCGATCTCGCCGGTGATTTCAGAGCGACATGCGCCCATCCGGGGCGCACAAAGCTGGCTGATTGTCCCGAATTGTCGCATCGTGCTTTCCAAACAAGATGAGCGCCGGGAAGCGGTCCGGATTTTCGGGCCGATGCGACGGTCGCGAGGAATGCATGGATCCCATTCGCATCGACGACCCGCAAGATCCGCGCGTCGCTGCCTATCTCGACATTCGCGAGCGTGACCTCGCCGGCCGGCAAGGCCGCTTCGTCGCCGAAGGCAAGGTGGTGCTCGACCTGCTGCTCTCGACCGGGCGCTTTGCCGCCGAATCGATCCTGGTCCTGGAAAACCGGCTGGCAGGTCTCGACAACATCCTGAGCAAGGCGCCCGCCGACCTCCCGGTCTATGTCGCCACCAGCGCGGTGATGGACGCTATCGCCGGATTTCATATGCATCGCGGCATCCTGGCCATTGGCCGCAAGGGAGAGCCGCAGCCGGCCGAAGACCTGCTCGATGGCTTGCCGCCTCGGGCGCTCGTCGTAGTGCTCGTCGGTATCGCCAACCATGACAATGTGGGCTCGATCTTCCGCAATGCCGCCGCCTTTGGCGCTGACGCGGTTCTGCTGGATGCGACATGCTGCGACCCGCTCTATCGCAAGGCGATCCGCGTTTCGGTCGGCGCCGCGCTCAAAATCCCCTTCGCATCGTTCTCCGACACCGCCGGCTTCACAACGATGCTCGCCCGACGTGGCTTCGAACAATTCGCGCTGTCGCCACGCGGGAAGACCGACATCCGCGATGCGCAGCGCAGTAAGCGCCTGGCGCTCTATCTCGGCACCGAGGGCGAAGGCTTGCCGGACAACCTGCTCGCAAGCCTGCGCAACGTGCGGATTACCATGGCGGAAGGCTTCGACAGCCTGAATGTCGCCGCGGCTTCAGCCATCGCGCTGCATCATTTTTCGGCTAGAGCAATTCTAGGAAAAGTGTGAAGCGGTTTTCCGTCCAGAATTGCGTCAAAGCAAAGAGTTAGGGCATTTCGCCGTTTCCGTGAAACGGTGAAATACTCTAAAGAAGCCTGATTCAGCTTGTCGCGTCAGCCTTCTGCAGCGCGCGCACGCGGTCGGCAAGACTGCGGTCATCGTTGCCGGAGCGGGCGTCCGACGGTACCGCCAATGCCTTGGCGATCGGCGAACCAGGCCCCTCGAGCTTGGCCGTCAGATGGACGACCTCCGCCGCCAGTTCGTTCATCTGCTCGCGCAAGGCGGAGCTGCTGTCCGTGGCCTTGGACACTGCCAGTGCGGTGAGATCCGCCTTCAGCCGCTTGTTCTCTCGCGCCAGCGCCGCCAGCCTCGCCTCGAGCTGCTCACGGTCACTGTCGAGCTTGGCGATTGCCTTGTCGAAATCATCGCTCCCCGCGACATCGCCGCCCTTGCCGACCAGCCGCAAGGCTGGCGCGCTGTCTTCGGATTTCGATCTTTCGCGCATGCGTGCCAGTTCCTTTTCGCGGCGGTCGAGTTTGTCTTCGCGATCGGCAAGTGTGGCCAGCAGCCGCTCGACCTTCTTGTCGAGCTCGGCGGTCCTTTTCTTCTCGGCTTTCAGGGCCTCCCGCGCGGCCTTGCTTTCAGCCACGATTTCCTGGCCGCGCCTGTCGGCTTCCTTGCGCTGGCCGCGCAGCATCGCAATGTCACTGGCGAGCTTCTGCATTTCGGACTCTCGCGCCACGAGCTCGATCTGCCGGCTGCTCGAGGAAAAACTGGCGTCGTCATACATGCGCTCCAGCTTTTCCAGCTCAACTGCGCGCTTTTCCAGCTTGCGCTCGGTTTCCTTCAGCCGCTCCGAAAGCTGCTGCAACTCGCCCTCTCGTTGACGCAGCGCTTCGTTCTTCGCGCCCAGCTCGGTCAGCGCCTGGTTCTTGTCCGTCCGCTCGACCGCCAGGCCCTTTATGGCCTCGCGACCGCGATTGATCTCGACGAGTTGTTCGGCCGCCTTCTCTCGCAACGCCTTGACGCCGATTTCCAGGCGGCGCGTCGTCATAGCGTATTCGGCGCGGATGCGATCCTTGTCCGCCTGGATCTCGGTTTGCGTCAGAGGGATCGAGGATTCGACGCGTCTGCGTGTAAGCGCGACCGCACGACGCCATATGGCCGGAGCCACCATGAGCGCCAGAAAGCCAGCGCAGAGAAAGCCGAGGACGAAGAACAGGACCGACTGGACCAAGTGACTACCCGTTGTGGCCGGTAAGCATCAAACCAGATAAACCAAAAGCGCATAGAGCGCTTGACTGTGCCACGTTGACATGGCGGAAATCCAGCGTTGCGGCAAGGGTTTGCCGCAACGCCACGAGTTTAATGCATGTCGACCCAAAAGCGGTCCCGGTTTTGGGCAACGACAGCCAAGGACTTCAGCTTAGAACGGATTCCAGGTGGCGCGCTCGGTAAGCTTCAGATAGCCGAGATTGACGCCAAGCCGGGCACCGACACCGGTGCGGATCGGCACCAAAATCACATTGTTGTTCTTCAGCACGTTGAAGCCGACGCCGGCCACCACATAGGCCGAACCGGCGACGCCGCCATAGCGGTTGTAGAGGCTGCCCACATCGTCGAGATTGTAGACCAGCATCATCACCCGCGACCCCTCGCCGCCGAAATCCCAGCCGAGTGACGGGCCTTGCCAGAACACTTTGTGGTCGCCGGCATTCTTGGTGTAGAGCGTGCCTTCGCCATAGGTCAGGCCACCGATCAGCGCACCCGAGCCTTCTTCGCCCAGCAGATAGCCGTTGGGCAGGCCGTAGGAGGCAAAAATCTTCTCGATCACCGTGGCGAGCCCGCCCGATGTCGCGCCAAAAAATTTGTGACCGGAATCGACAATCTCCTGAGCGGTGTATTCCTGGGCCCGCAGGGCTGAAGTCGAGAAGACGAGAACGCCCAGGAGCGTGACCGCCATTGAGAAGACACGGAGAAAGCTCCGGTCGTAGTATCGGGAAAACATGCTTCCAATCTCCGTCAGGGAGCACCTTCGCCGACGCCTCGCACCCCGTACGGCTCTTTTAGCCGGCCGTTAAGGGTAACTGTTAGGGCAAACTATGCCGTAATCCTTTTTCAACCATTAAGCTCACACATGAACATGGCGGTTCGAAGGCTGTTTGGGGTCGCTCAAGTGGGGCCGGCAGCCTGCGTGAACACGCCATTTGCCACAACCACAATTTGGATTTGTTGCTGCACGCACGGGCGCTGTGTATTCAGAAAGCCCGAGGAGAGAGTGCGTGATTCGTGTGGCAGGCGACGATCGATCGCCCGGCCACGAGTTGTGAGATTTTGCAGGGATTTTTCGCCGATGGCCGATCTGTTCACCCTTTCCGCACCCGATCTGGCAGCGCTTTTGTGCAGTCGGGTCTGCCACGACATCATCTCGCCGGTCGGCGCGATCAACAACGGGCTCGAATTGCTTGATGAAGGCGGCGCCGACGAGGACGCCATGAAGCTGATCCGCCAGAGCGCCCGCAACGCTTCGGCCCGCCTGCAGTTCGCCCGCATCGCCTTCGGTGCCGCCGGCTCGGCCGGCATGTTGATCGATACCGGCGATGCCGAAGCGGTCGCCATCGCCTTCCTCAAGAACGAAAAGCCGGAACTGACCTGGAACGGGCCCCGCGCGTTGCTGCCCAAGAACAAGGTCAAGCTGCTGCTCAACCTGATCCTCGTCGCCAATGCCGCCATTCCGCGCGGCGGCAAGCTTTCCGTGACGCTGGAAAATCTTGAGACCGAACCGCGTTTCGCGCTTGCGTCGGCTGGCCCGATGCTGCGTGTGCCGCCGAAGTTCCTCGAACTGCATTCCGGCCACAAGCCGGAGGAACCGATCGACGCGCATTCCGTGCAGCCCTACTACACGCTGCTTCTGGCGCGCGAAGCCGGCATGACGATATCGATCCACGCGACGCCGGAAGAAATCGTGCTTTCTGCGGCCTGATTGCGCAGCCGATAAAGCGAAGTATTTCTACACTGAAATCTGTAATTCCAGCTCATCGACTTGGGAGGCATCTGTTCGTCCAGGCAGTGCCAAAGCATTCGCGAATAAAAGCAGGCACCTGCCCATCTTTGTAAAAATTTTACCTAACGCCTTTTCGGCTTCTTTACCAGATTGGCCTATGGTCCGCCCTGGATGCCCCCGACGCTACCGGACTGCCAGAAGGCAAAGAGGACCCGGAAATGAAACGCTGCATGTTCGTCGACGATTCAAGCGTCATCAGGAAGGTTGCAAAACGCATCCTGGGCGGCTCCGAAATGATTGTCATCGAGGCTGCCAGCGGACTTGACGCGCTGGAGATGTGCGCCGCCGACATGCCCGACATCATCGTCGTCGATGGCGCCTTGCCCGACGTACCGGCGGTCGATCTCATCCGCCGCGTCCGCGCCATGGAGAGCCCGATAAGGCCGCAGATCCTGATTTCCCTGGTCGAGCTCGATATTGCTTCGATCATGCGGGCCAAGCGCGCCGGCGCCCAGGGCTATCTCTTGAAGCCATTCAACCGCCCGCAGCTGCTCGAGCGCTTTCGCACCTTGAAGAGCGCACCTGATTCGGCATCCTTGAGCAATTCCAGAAAAAGTGCGTGACGGTTGTCTGCTCGGAAGCCCAAAAACAGAGTGTTACCAGCCCATCATGCAAAAACCCGGCCGAAGCCGGGTTTTCTATTGAAAAGATTCGAACGATTCGTCGCTCAGGCGCTGACGCGAATGTCTTCCGGTTCGCGCAGCACATAGCCGCGTCCCCAGACCGTTTCGATGTAGTTCTGACCGCCTGATGCCGCGTCGAGCTTTTTGCGCAGCTTGCAGATGAAGACGTCGATGATCTTCAACTCAGGCTCGTCCATGCCGCCATAGAGGTGGTTGAGGAACATTTCCTTGGTCAGCGTGGTGCCTTTGCGCAGCGAAAGCAACTCCAGCATCTGGTATTCCTTGCCGGTCAGGTGCACGCGCTGGCCGCCGACTTCGACGGTCTTGGCATCGAGGTTGACCACCAGGTCGCCGGTGGTGATGACCGACTGGGCGTGGCCCTTGGAGCGCCGCACGATGGCATGAATGCGGGCAACCAGCTCATCCTTGTGGAACGGCTTGGTCATGTAGTCGTCCGCGCCGAAGCCGAGGCCGCGCACCTTGTCCTCGATGCCGGCCATGCCGGAGAGGATGAGAATAGGTGTCTTGACCTTGGAAAGGCGAAGCGTTCTCAAGACCTCGTAGCCCGACATGTCAGGCAGGTTGAGATCGAGAAGAATGATATCGTAGTCGTAGAGCTTGCCTAGATCGACGCCCTCTTCACCGAGATCGGTCGTGTAGACGTTGAAACTTTCCGATTTCAGCATCAGTTCGATGCTTTGTGCGGTTGCACTGTCATCTTCTATCAGCAGAACACGCATTTCATTCCCCTTTTCTGCTGCCGGACCATTTCACGACCCGTCCGGACCCGGAGCAGTGGTTGCCTTGTGCAGAGGCTGCCATTGAATGGTTAACAAATCCTAATTTCCCGTCGATGACGGTACCAGATTTTTTAACCTCTTTCTACACCCTCTTGAATCTAATAACGAATCTCAGAACCAAATTCCTAATGCAACACATTAACAACCTGGACTAAGCGACTCCAGGGACTCATCGACGTCGCTTCCGCATCGGTGGCCGGAATTTTTACCCGGCCTTAAGTCCTGACCCGTATGATTAACAATGCCCGTAAACGAATGGTTACCGTCGGCAAAAAACTTTAGGGTTTTGTTCCCATAGTTCGGGGAAAGGCGGTGGACACGGGTGCGGCCTGGGCGTTTCCAGGTGGTTTGGACGATAGATGCGGGTGTGCGTTTCCGGGAGTACCGAATCATGAAGTCACGTGAAAACCTCGTTCGGCTGAAACAGTTTCAGGTGAATGAGAAGCGGCGGCAGCTGCTGCAGCTCGACATGATGATCGCCGAGTTCGAACGCATGGCCGTCGAACTGGAGCTTCAGATCACCGCCGAGGAAAAGAAGGCCGGCATCACCGACATCAACCATTTCGCCTATCCAACCTTCGCCAAGGCGGCTCGCCTGCGCCGCGACAACCTCAGGAATTCCCAAAGCGACCTCGCGCAGCAGCGAAGCGCCGCCGAATCATTACTCGGCGAAGCTGAAGCGGAGCTTTCCAAGGCGGAAATGCTGGAATCGCGCGACACGAAGATCCGCGAAGCGGAAGTCGGTGGCCGCAGCGCCATGATCGGCTAAGACCTGGCGGTTTGCCGCGCCAACGCCCGCCATCAGGCTGGCGCATTGTCGCGGCTTGCGGCTCCGGCGGGAAAAATGAATCCGCCCTACGCGGCCCAATCCCCTTCACTCTCGGCAATTGCCCTTGCACGGGCATCCTTGATATCCGGCGCATGCTGCTCCGCCCATGACCTGATCTGGGTAAGCAGTCCCGCCAGGTTCTGGCCGAGCTCGGTCAATTCATATTCGACGCGCGGCGGAATGACCGGGAAGATCTCGCGCCGCACCAGGCCGTCGCGCTCGAGCACCCGCAGCGTCTGCGTCAGCATCTTCGGCGTGATGCCTTCGAGCTTGCGGGCGAGCTCGCCATTGCGCAGCCGGCCTTTGCGCAGCGCGCAAACCACCAGATAGACCCATTTGCTGGCCAGCATCTCCAGCACGGTGTGCGAAGGACACGTCCGCCGGAACGCATCATAGCCGAAACCGCAATCATCTTCACTATCCATGGGGTGCGTATATATCAGGAAGGTACATACTGGACAAGAGACTATTACTATCCAAATGATAGTGGCATCAACCGAGCAGGAGACATCTCAATGCGTGCCGTTATCCAGAAATCCGTCGGCGGACCCGACGTCCTTGTCATCGCCGATCAGCCGGATCCCACGCCAGAGGCCGGCGAAGTGCTGGTTCGCGTCAAGGCCGCAGGCATCAATCCGGTCGACGGCGCCGTCCGTGCCGGCTACTACCCCTTGCTCGGCGAGCCGCCCTTCATCCTGGGTTGGGACATCTCGGGAACTGTCGAAGCACTCGGCCCCGGCGTCACCGGCTTCAAGATCGGCGACGAGGTGTTCGGCATGCCGCGCTTCCCCAAGCAGGCGGCGGCCTATGCCGAGCTGGCTGCCGTGCCTGCCGATCAAATCGCACTGAAGCCGAAGGGCGCGGACCACCTCCAGACGGGCGCCTTGCCGCTGGCCGGCCTCACCGCCTGGCAAGGGCTTGTTCGTCACGGCCGACTGAAATCGGATCGGCGCGTATTGGTGCATGCGGGAGCCGGCGGCGTCGGTCATCTGGCGGTGCAGATCGCCAAGGCGCGCAGCGCCTACGTCGTCGCCACGGCCAGCCCGGGCAAGCTCGATTTCGTCCGCAAACTGGGCGCCGACGAAGTCATCGACTACACCAAGGGCGATTTCACCGATCAGGTCCGCGACATCGATCTGGTGCTGGATCCAATGGGCGGCGACCACGCCCAACGCTCGCTGAAGGTGCTCAAGCGTGGCGGCGTGCTGGTGTCATTGCTCGATGTCAGCGACAACACAAGGGCCCAGGCCGGCGCGCGAGACATTCGGGTCGAGCGTATGTCCGTCGTGCCCGACAGTGAGGGCCTGCTGGAACTGGCTCGGTTGATCGATGCCAACAAGCTTGCCGTCCATGTGGCGAAGAGCTTCCCGCTGGACCAGGCGGGGGCCGCTCACGCCTTCCTCGCCACCAAGCCGATCGGCAAGGTTGTGCTGTCGCTCTGAGCGGGAGCGGTGAAAAACAGAAGGGCGCGGGGTTAGCCGCGCCCTTCGTCTAAATTCGCGATGGTCAGTGCCGGTATTGCTGGATGCGTGTCGTGCGCAGCCCGGCAAGGCCATATTCGTCGATCGACGCCTGCCAGGACAGGAATTCCTCGGTGGTGAGCTTGTAGCGTTGGCATGCCTCGTCCAGGCTCAAAAGCCCGCCGCGCACGGCCGCAACCACTTCCGCCTTACGCCGGATAACCCAGCGACGTGTATTGGTCGGCGGCAGATCGGCAATCGTAAGAGGGCTGCCGTCAGGCCCGATAACATATTTGACTCTCGGTCTAACCAGATCGGTCATCGTACTCTCTACAAAAAACTCAAAGACCCAATCCCCGCCACGTTACCGCCACAGCTTTAAAAATTGCCTAAGCAGACCCTAATGACTAGGTAAGGATCATGAACGCCGCGTTAGTCTTTTCGCCGGCATTTGAAACATCTGCCCGCAAACCCTGATTTGCCGGGGAAAATGCATCCCCTGGCGGAGATCGGACGCAACCGGTGAATCGCCCTGCACGCTGGCGCGCCGGTAAAGCTTGACCTATATTCTCGACATTGGCATTGAGGCGCCGTGCAGAACGAAAGCATCATGAACAGTCTCGATCTTCCCGGACGTCCCGAAAACACCCGCATCGTCGTCGCCATGTCGGGCGGTGTCGATTCCTCTGTCGTCGCCGGCCTGCTGAAACGTGAGGGCTACGACGTCGTCGGCGTCACCTTGCAGCTCTACGACCACGGCGCGGCGACGCACCGCGCCGGCTCATGCTGCGCCGGGCAGGACATCGACGATGCCCGCCGTGTCTCCGAGACGCTCGGCATCCCCCATTATGTGCTCGACTACGAGGAACGCTTCCGCAAGGCGGTCATCGATCCCTTCGCCGAGAGCTACGTCGCCGGCGAGACGCCGATCCCGTGCGTTTCCTGCAATCAGACGGTGAAGTTCGCCGACCTCCTGGCCACCGCCAAGGAGCTCGGCGCCGACGCGCTGGCCACCGGCCACTACATCCGTTCCGGCGCCAACGGCGCCCACCGCGCGCTCTACAGGCCGGTCGACGCCGACCGTGACCAGAGTTATTTCCTGTTCGCCACCACGCAGGCACAGATCGATTATCTGCGCTTTCCCCTTGGCGGCCTGCCGAAGCCTCAGGTTCGCGCCATTGCCGAGGAGATGGGGCTGGCGGTTGCCGCCAAGCAGGACAGTCAGGACATCTGCTTCGTGCCGCAGGGCAAGTATTCCGACATCATCGCCAAGCTGAAGCCGACCGCCGCCAATCCGGGCGACATCGTCCACATCGACGGCCGCGTGCTCGGCCGCCATGAGGGCATCCTGCGCTACACGATCGGCCAGCGCCGTGGCATCGGCATCGCTTCCGGCGAGCCGCTTTACGTCGTCCATCTCGATGCCGACCGCGCTCGCGTCGTGGTCGGCCCGCGCGAGGCGCTGGAGACGCACAAGATCTATCTGCGCAATATGAACTGGCTGGGCGACGGACCGCTCACAGACGTCCCTGCAGGCGGCCTTGAGCTGTTCGCCAAGGTCCGCTCGACGCGGCCGCCGCGCCCGGCCGTGCTGCATCATCGTGCCGGTGCCACATGGGTGGAACTGGTCGACGGCGAGTCCGGCATCGCGCCGGGCCAGGCCTGCGTGCTCTACTCCGATGACGGCAACGAAGCTCGCGTGTTCGGCGGCGGCTTCATCGAGCGTTCGGAGCGTGGCGCCGAGGCCGAGGCGATGCTGACCCGGCTTGCCGCCAGGCCGGCCCAGATTCCTGCCGAATAAGATACCTGCCGAATAAGATACCCGCCGAATAATCCGCGCTTCAGGAATTCGACTTGGTGTGGGTGACCGTGCCGGCGGTCAGGATGCGCAGCACCCTGATCGCTTCCTCGCCGCTGGTACGCGGTTCGGCACGCGTCTCGATGCACTGGATGAAATGCTCCAGCTCGCGTGTCAGCGGCATGCCCTGGGCAACCGCGACATAGGACGGCTCATTGGTGGTGAAGGCCCATTGGCCGCTGTCCTGCCACACCGCGTGGCGGTAGACGGCAAGCTTGCGTTCCCATGGCTCGACATCGTCGAACACCGCCATCGCCTTGGTGCCGACCACGGTGAGCCGCCGCTCGCGATAGGGGTTGAGCCGCGAGGTGAAGAGATGGCTGCGCAGGCCGTTCGGAAAGCGCATGTGCAGATGGGCGAAATCGCTGAGACTGTCGAGCAGCGCGGCGCCCTCGCCGCGCACCTCGATCGGCTCGGTGCCGGTGATCGCCAGGATCATCGACAAATCGTGCGGGGCCAGGTCCCACAGCGCATCGTTCTCGGTGTGGAACTTGCCGAGGCCGAGGCGGTGCGAGTGGATGTAGCGCACTTCGCCGAGTTCGCCCTTGTCGATGAGCCCTTTCAGCGTCTCGAAAGCGGGGTGGAAGCGCAGGACATGGCCGACCATGAAGACGCGGCCATTGTCCTTGGCCGCCCGCACCGCGCGCTCGGCGTCGGCAACCGTCAGCGCGATCGGCTTTTCCACCAGCACGTCCTTGCCGGCCGCGACGGCACGCACGGCAAGGTCGGCATGGAATTGCGGCGGCAGCGCCATGACGATGGCGTCGATATCGTCACGCACGAACAACTGGTCCGGCTCGATCGCCAGGCAGTCCTGCTCGCTGGCGAAGCCTTCTGCCCGAGCCCGGTTGGTATCGGAGACCGCGTGCAGCGCGCCGAGCGCCTTGAGAGTGCGGATGTGGTTGCTGCCCCAGTATCCGCAACCGAGGACTGCTATGCGCGGCTTCATCTGTTTCAAACTCTAAAAACTCTTGGCCGAGACATAGCGACGTGCCCCTTCGAACTCAACCCCGGCGGCGGCAACCAAATGTCCGCACGGCAAAGCTTTTCGATAATGACGATAAGCCGGCAAGCCGGTTGCTTCGAAGCTTGACAGGCTCACCCTCCCAACCTTATATCCGCGCGACCTTGGCGAACGCCTCCGACATGCCTTTCGATTTGAGGCGGATTTCGGGCCTTTCGCCGCCCTGGCGGGGTAGCTCAGTTGGTTAGAGCACGGGAATCATAATCCTGGGGTCGGGGGTTCAAGTCCCTCTCCCGCTACCACTTCAAACCCCACTATCGTACGCAATGGCCGATTGTGGCGGGCTGCCCAATGCGGTGTCCTGTGCGATAGCGGCTATATCTGACCTTCCTAGTAGAAGCCTTCAGCGACCTACAGCATCTCGCTCAGTGACGCCAATGCGGCTAACGATGCCGTCACCAGACATTCTCGCCGTCACCCACGCGTATCGGCTTCACCCCTCGGGAGTTTCGCGCTCGCCTGCCGGGCTTCGCCTTCGATCTCGATCTTGCTCCGCGCTTGAAGATCGAAGCGCACGGTTACAGTGCGCATGCGCGCATGCAGGACTCCGTCCAGCGTACCGCGCATTTCATGCAGATAAGTCAGCGACGATTTCCCAAGCTTTTCTATAACGCTGCGAACGGTGACCAGAGTTCCCACCGCGGTTTCATGCACGTAGTCGATCTCCATCCTCACATCCGCCCAGCCGAGGGTCGGCGTCAAACGAGGATCGGCAATCCTGCCCAGCAACTGGAAACTGGCGTCATCAAACATGGCCACATAATGACGAACGTTGAGATGGCCCATCGCGTCGCACATCCAAGGATGCACGACGCCGACATAGGTTTCGATGCCGGGCGTCAAAACCCGACCTCGTTTGCGCCCTTGAGATCCAGCAGTTGACGGGCTTCGTCGGGCGTCGCGATTTCGAGCGATAACTCGTTGAGAATGCGCTTTATCTTGGCAACCTGTTCGGCATTGCTCTTAGCGAGCGTGCCCTTGGCGACATAGAGGCTGTCTTCCAAACCGACCCGTACATTGCCGCCCATGATCGCGCCCATCGTGCAGAGATTTATCTGGTGCTTGCCCGCGGCAAGGATCGACCAGAGATAGTCGTCTCCGAACAGCCGATCAGCCGTCCTGCGCATGTGCATCATGTCTTCTGGGTCGGCGCCGATTCCGCCCAGCAGCCCGAAGATCGTCTGGACGAAAAGCGGCGGCTTCAGCAGCTTGCGGTCTAGAAAGTGCGCAAGCGTGTAGAGGTGACTGACATCGTAGCACTCGAACTCGAACTTCGTGCCGTAGGCCTGGCCGACTTCGACGATGATACGCTCGATCTGCTCGAACGTGTTGGAGACGATGCCCTTCTTTGTGTCTTCCAGGTAGCCCTTCTCCCAGTCGTACTTCCAGTCGGTGTATTTCGGCGCGATGTGGTGCAGGGCGAAATTCATAGATCCCATATTGAGCGAGCAGAGTTCCGGCTTCGAAGCGTGCGCGGCTTCAAGGCGCTCTTCGAGGGTCATCTTCAGCCCGCCGCCGGTGGAAATGTTCATCACGGCGTCGGTCTGCTGCTTGATGCGCGGCAGGAAATCCATAAACAGCTTTGGATCAGGGGTAGGCTTGCCGGTCTCCGGATCGCGGGCATGCAGATGGATCACCGACGCTCCGGCTTCGGCTGCTCCGACAGCGGCGTCGACGATCTCGGACGGCGTTATCGGCAGATACGGGCTCATCGTCGGCGTGTGGATCGAGCCGGTGACCGCACAGGTTATGACGACTTTCGGCGATTTCTTCATGGTTGAACTCTCCCTTGTCTGCCTTTTGTTGTTATCTATCGAGCGCGAGGCAATCCTCACGACCACAGCCCAATCGAACCGCCTCGCCCGCATTGAGTTCGGACCGAGACGACGATGCGGCAAGCTTGACAATGAATTTCAGGCCGCCCGCCGTCACAGCGACGAGCCGGATGTGATCCCCGACATAGACGGACTGAACGACGGTTGCCGCAATCACGTTGAGGGCGGTGGAGCCATCGTGCAATAAGGACATGCGCTCGGGCCTGATCGACAGCGTCACCCTGGCGCCCGCAGGGGGCGTCGCGCCAGGGGAAATGGCGTTCAACACCAGATCGCCATCGTCGAGACGGACGGCCACGCCACCGTTTTCACCGCCGGCAACCACCGTGCCGGACATGCGGTTGTTCTCGCCGATGAAGCTCGCCACAAAGCTGCCCGTCGGACGCTCATACAGTTCGCGTGGTGTCGAAAGCTGCTCGATGCGGCCGGCGCTGAACACCGCGATCCGGTCCGACATGGTCAGCGCCTCGGTCTGGTCGTGTGTCACATAAACGAACGTGACGCCAAGCCGGGCATGGATATCCTTGATTTCGAACTGCATCTGCTCGCGCAATTGCTTGTCGAGGGCGCCGAGCGGTTCGTCCATCAGGACAAGATTCGGTTCGAAGATCAGGGCGCGGGCAACCGCGACGCGTTGTTGCTGCCCACCCGAAAGCTGCGCCGGACGCCGGTTGCCGAATTCGGGCAACTGGACCATGTCGAGAACGTTCCTGACACGTCGCGTCACCTCGTCGCGGCCAAGTTTGCGGACCTCGAGCGGGAAAGCCAGGTTTTCGGCGACCGTCATGTGCGGGAAAAGCGCGTAGTTCTGGAACACCATGCCGATGCCGCGACGATTGGCGGGAACGTTGTCGATGCGCTGACCGTCAATGAGGATTTCGCCCTCGGTAGTATCTTCGAACCCCGCAAGCATCATCAACGCCGTCGTCTTGCCAGACCCGGAAGGCCCCAGCAGCGTCAGGAATTCGCCGCGCATGATTTCCAGGTCGAGCTGACGCACCGCCTGGACCGTCTGCCCGTAGCGCTTGCTGACGCCACGAAACTCGACATGAACCGGGCCACGCGGGGATCCGCCCATCACCGCGCCTGCGCCTTGGGATCACGGCGTGCCGAAGCCGGGCGTTTGCGCGCAGGCTGAGCCTCAGCCGCCGCGGCGGCGCGAAGAATGATGTCGGCGGCCTCGCGCAGGTCGGCCACCAGCGCCTTGCGCGCAGCCGCGCCATCGGCGCGACGCAGCGCCGCGAGCATTTCGTCATGATGGTCCAGGCCCAGGCCGTAGGTCACGTCCGAGCGGACGATGTTCAAGAACGGTCCTGCTTGCAGCCACAATTTCTCGATGATTTGCTGGATGAGAGGTGACCGTGCGGCATGGTACATCGTGAAATGGAAGCGCCTGTTCAAGCCGAGATAGCTAGCCATGACATTGCTCTCGACGCATTCGCGCATCAGCCCGTTCAGCTTCGCCAATTCATCGAGTTCTTCGGGCGTGATGGTCGTCGCGGCCCACTCGGCCGCCGTTCCTTCGACGCTGCAGCGCACACGCACCAGATCCGAAATACGCGCCACCGTGGCCTCGGGGACGATGACGCCCCGATTTGGGTGGTCGAACATCGCCTCGTCGCTGACGAGTTGCCGCAAGGCCTCGCGCACCGGCATGGCGCTGGTCCGGTACTGTTCGGCAAGCTGTCGCACGACCAGTCTTTGGCCGGGCAGGAAGTCACCGTTCATCAGTGCTTCCTTCAAGCCCGTATGTACACGAACATGAGCTGTCTTTTGCGCGGCCGAGCCGGCACTGGCATCCTTGCGATCAAGCATCAGTTTGTCCGGCGCGGCAGTATTTTGAGGTTGCTCGACAGGAAATCGTCGAATGCGCCGGCGAAGCCGTCGAGTTCGGCGTCGCCAGATGGCAGTGACAACGCCAGCATGCCGCGCGGCGTCACGTAGTACCCTCGCAACAGCATCTCGATATGCCAAAGCGCAATCACCGAAGGATCGGCATCGTCGAGCCGCGCCGGAGTATCCACCGGCCCCCTGACGAAATGCAGGTTCATCAACGACCCTCGCCCGATGACGATGCCCTCGACGCCACGCCTTTCAAGGGAAACGTTCATCGCTTCACGCAGGCGGTCGCCGCGCGCATTGATCGCGCGGCTCGCCTCTTGCGTCAGCACCTGGGTCAGACCGGTGAAGCCAGCAGCCATGCTGAGAATATTGTTGTTGAACGTCCCGCCATGCGAGAACGAACCGGGCAAAGCCGGATCGAAGCGATCGACGAGGTCGGCGCGTCCACCGAATGCGCCAAAACTGGCGCCGCCGCCGATATACTTGCCGAGCGTCACGAAATCGGGAAAAATCCCATGCGCCCCGTGGAGCGCGCGGTAGTCGAGGCGCGAAGTCATGACCTCGTCGAAAATCAGCAGCGCCCCGGTCTCCTTCGTCGCCGCGCGCAGCGCTTCCAGGAACTCACGCGTCGCCGGGATGCAGCCGCCGCCGCCCATCATCGGCTCGACGATCACCGCGGCAAGCTCGTCGCCCTGTTCCTTTATGAGCGCCACGGCGCCTGCACTATCGTTGTAGTCGGCGAAGACAAAGGGGAACGGTAGATTGAGTGGCGAGCCGCCATGCGCAAAGGTGAGTACACCACCGTGGTAGCCCTCGCGGAATGCGAGTATCTTCGAGCGCTGCGTGATGGCGCGAGCCGCCGAAATAGCCATGATGTTGGCTTCAGTGCCGGAATTGCAAAAGCGAACGCGCTCGATGGCCGGAAAGCGGTCAACCACCGCGGCAGCCAGGCGCGCTTCGTAGCGGTTGGGCGCACCCAGCATGATGCCGCCCTCTATGACGTTCACCAGGGCCGCCGAAATCGCCTTGTCGGAATGACCGTAAAAACCGGCACTGTATTCCGAGACCAGGTCGACATAGATGTGCCCGTCCAGATCGGTCACCCTGCAGCCTTCGCCGGAAACAAACGATACGGGGAATGGCGGATACCATAGAACAGCCCTCGTATTGCCGCCCGGCAACGATGCCGCGGCCTCGTTCTGCCGCGCCAGGCTGTTCGGGTTGGCGTCAGCGAAACGCTGTCGGGCCTCGTCCAGAACAGCAGCGAGACTGACATTGGCGCGTACGTCTCTGGTGCCTTGCAGCATTCGATCAAATCCCTTTGGCTTTTTCACTTTTTTGCACCGTATCGCAAATTCCTGTTGCTAATCAACCCATTTTGCGCTTGAAATTTGATCAAATATACAACGAAAAAGAAAGGGGAACTGCAATGAGGACTTATCTGCAAACCGTATCTGCCGCCGCGATCTGCCTCGCGACCTCGACTTTTGCCGTGTCCGCGGCCGAACCCGTCACAGTGGTCGGCTGGGGTGGTACATGGGATAAGGCCTACAAGGATGGGGTCTGGGACAAGTACACCGAAAAGACGGGCGTTCCGATCGTCATGGAAGAATGGGGCGGCGAGGTCGCCAAGGTGCGTGCCCAGGTGCAGGCGGGCAACATCACTTATGACGTCGTCTCGGTCGAAGCGCCCGCCATGGAAGTCGGCTGCGCCGAAGGCCTGTTCGTTCCGCTGACGCCAGAAATCACAGGCGACGCGGCCAATTATTTGCCGGGCACCCTGCACGAATGCGGCGTCGCGTCTGATACCTGGGCCACGGTCCTTGCCTATAACACAGATGTCTACAAGGGCGACGCCGCGCCGAAGAGCTGGGCGGATTTTTGGAACGTCGAGAAATTTCCGGGAAAGCGCGGCCTCTACCAGCAGGCGCAGTTCACGCTGGAAAACGCGCTGATGGCCGACGGCGTTAAGCGCGAGGACATGTACAAGGTGCTGGGCACGCCGGAAGGCGTCGACCGGGCTTTCGCCATGCTCGACAAGATCAAGGCGCACGTCGTCTGGTGGTCCACAACGACGCAGGGCATCCAGAACCTCGACAGTGGTGAAGTGGCTCTCAGCGACGGGTTCAATGCGCGCATCACCAACGAAGCCATCAACGAGAAGAAGCCCTATACGATCGCATGGGACGCTGGCTTCTTCTATGGCACCGACTACTGGGCGGTGGTGAAGGGCGCGCCGCACCAGCAGGCCGGGCTGGATCTCCTCAAGTGGTTCTCCATCCCTGAAAACCAGGCCGGCTTCTCGAAACTCTATGCCTATGGCACCGGCCGCAAGGAAGCCGCCGACCTCATTCCCGCGAATTGGAAGGCCAACCTGCCGACGTCGCCGGAGCACCTTCAGTACGGCGCCTCCTATGACAACGACTTCTGGACCGAGCACAAGGAAGCACTGGAAGAACGCTTCAAGGCCTGGCTCGCGAAGTAACCTAGGCATGTTGGTCGGGGCAAAGCCGGCTATGAAGCGGCGTCAACGGGGCGGCATGCTCGCCCTGTTGACGGCCCCGCTTATCCTGTTCGTCGTCATTCTGTTTCTGTGGCCGGTGGCGCGCTTCCTCGCTCTGGCCGTCGACAACTCGGATTTCTCGAACAACCTGCCGCGTACAATTGCCGCTCTGGCGGGCTGGAAAGCAGATAGCGGCCTGCCTGGCGAACCCGTCTTTGCAGCACTCGTCGAGGACCTGGCCGACGCGCGGCGCGCCGGGAAGGAAGGCGTCCTGGCGCAACTCGTGAACCAGCGCGTCGTCGGCAGCCGTTTCCTCGTCATCAAGACGGCAAAGGATGCGGCCGACGGCAAGCTGACTATGCGTCCCGTGCGCGACGAGGTGCTCTCCAAACAGGCCGGCTGGAAAGACATCGATCTCTGGCAGGTCATCGCGCGTCAACAAAGCGCGCGAACGGACTATTATCTGCTTGCGAGCCTGGACCTGAAGCGAGGCGCGGACAATTCGATCGAAGCCGTTTCCGCCGACCGCGCCATCTTCGTCGACGCGCTGCTGCGCACGATCTGGATCAGCATCGTGGTGACCGTCATCTGCGCGGTGCTCGCCGTGCCGCTGGCGCAGGCAATTGTCAGCGCGCCGCCGGCCTGGTCGAAGCTCATGTTCGCGCTGATCCTGTTTCCGCTCTGGACATCGCTGCTGGTGCGCACCGTCATCTGGATTATCGTGCTGCAGAAGAACGGACCCGTGAATTCCACGCTGCTTGGCCTCGGCATCGTCAGCGAGCCGCTCAATCTCATTTACACACGCTTTTCGCTCTATTTGGCGATGGTTCAGGTTCTGCTGCCCATGATGGTGCTCTCCGTCGTCGCTGTCATGCGGCGGGTTCCGACCACCTACATGCGCGCGGCACTCTCGCTGGGTGCGCCGTGGCTCACGGCATGGCGCCGCGTGCAGTTGCCGTTGATCCTGCCAGGAATCCTGTCTGGCGGGGCGATCGTTTTTGTCTTCGCTCTCGGCTATTACATCACCCCGACGCTTGTCGGCGGGCCGACCGACCAGATGATCTCCAGCTACATAGCTTTCTACACGAACAGCACACTGAACTGGGGCATGGGTGCAGCGCTTTCGCTGCAACTGCTGATGATCCTCGTCCTGTTTGCGTTGCTGTTCTGGACGGCGTCCGTCCTCTTCCGCCGCAAGGCGCATGTCG
Source organism: Mesorhizobium sp. M0140 (assembly GCF_040322475.1). Lineage (NCBI taxonomy): Bacteria > Pseudomonadati > Pseudomonadota > Alphaproteobacteria > Hyphomicrobiales > Phyllobacteriaceae > Mesorhizobium > Mesorhizobium sp. M0140. The sequence goes on from NZ_JAMYTM010000008.1 coordinate 175,340, forward strand.
CATGAGCGCCGACCGCTTCCGGAAGTGGCTGATGTATGCCTATGCGGCGACGTTGCTGGCGTTCATCATCCTACCCCTGCTGATCGTGATCCCTATGTCGCTGACCTCGAGCAATTCGCTGGCATTTCCGACGCCGGGCTGGTCGCTGCGCTGGTATGCCGAACTGTGGGTCGACCAGCGTTGGCCGAACGCGCTGTGGAACTCGATCGTCATCGGGATATCCACCACGGTTCTGGCGTTGCTGCTCGGCATACCTGCGGCGATCGGACTCGCCTGGGGCAATTTTGCCGGCAAACGGATCCTCTACGCGGTCATCGCCGCGCCCTTGGTGACGCCGGTTGTCATCGTCGGCGTCGCGGCCTTTTCATTCTTCGCCACACTGGGACTCGTCGGCAACAAGCTATCGATCATTCTGGTGCATACGGCGATGGCCGTGCCTGTGATGCTGACGACTGTCGTCGCCAGCCTTTCGACCTTCGACCGGACATTGGTTCGCGCGGCGGCATCGCTCGGCGCCGGCACCATGCGCACATTCTTCAAGGTAGTGCTGCCGCTGATAGCGCCGGGCGTCATTACAGGGGCCATCATCGCCTTCATCATCTCTTTCGACGAAGTCGTCGTCGCAAGTTTCCTCTCGACAGGCGCGGAGCGAACCTTGCCTCGCATGATATTCTCCGGGGTTCGCGAGTCCATCAGCCCTGCTATCGCGGCCGTCGCTGTGCTGCTGATCGCCTTCTCGGCGACCCTGCTTGGTGTCATCGCCATCCTTCAGAGCCGCTCGCAAACTCTCCGCGCAAGGGCATCGGCATGAGACTGGTTCCATCGGTGCAGCAGTTGGAGACAGAGATGACGGCCTGGCGGCGGCATCTGCATGCCAATCCAGAACTCGGCTTCGAAGAGTTCGAGACGGCGCGTTTCGTGGCGGACAAACTGCGCTCGTGGGGCATCGAGACGATCGAAGGCGTCGGTCGGACAGGCGTCGTGGGTACGCTCAGGGGCAGGCTCGGCGCTGGTCGCGGGCTTGGCATCCGAGCCGACATGGACGCCCTGCCGATGACCGAGGCGCGGCCGCTGCCGCATGCGTCCCGCATTCCCGGGAGGATGCATGGCTGCGGCCATGACGGTCACACGACGATGCTGCTCGGCGCAGCCTCGGCGCTTGCCCGCTCGCCCGACTTCGCCGGCACCGTGCATTTCATTTTCCAGCCGGCCGAGGAGGGCCGAGGTGGGGCACTCGCCATGCTGAATGAGGGCCTTTTCGAGCGTTTCCCCTGCGATGAAGTCTACGCGCTGCACAATTGCGAACGGCCGCTGGGCGAGATCGCCGTCCACCATGAGACGGTGGCAGCGGCGGCCGATCGCTTCGAGATCGTCGTGCATGGAAGGGGCGGCCATGCGGCGATGCCGCATCTTGCGATCAATCCACTTCCCAGCGCCGCGCGCATCCTGCTGGCGATAGAAGCCCTGCCCGGACGCCTGACCGATGTGCACTCTCCGGCAATCGTCACCGTTGGCAGCCTGCGCGCCGGCGAAGCCTTCAACACCATCCCCGATGCGGCGTTTCTGACCGGCACCGTGCGCACCTTCGACCATCAGGTTCAAAAGACGCTGGAGACGGCAATCCGCCGCATCGCGAAAAACGAGGCTGAAGCTTTTGGCGCCAGCGTCGATATTCGCTACGGAACGCCCTTCGCGCCGACGATCAACACTCCGGCGCAAGCCGACGCGATGATCGCGATTGCGAACGAGGTGATGGGCTCGGAACGTCTCGTCGTCGATCCGCCTCCCGAGATGGGTTCTGAAGATTTCTGCTACATGTTGGAACAGCGGCCGGGCTGCTATTTCTTGCTTGGCCAGGCGGACGACGCGCACCAGGCCGCCGCGCACGACACCAATTACGATTTCAACGACGCTATCCTGCCGATGGGCGCCAGTCTTTGGGTCAGGCTGGTGGAGCGCCGCCTGTCCGCGGCAGGCGCATCGTGATGCAGTTGCCGGAAAAAGACATCCGCTGGCGGAGCCATTGGCTGCGGCAGGCATTGCCCGAGGACCCGGACCTTGCGCCTCCGCTCGAAGAGACAACGCAGGCCGACATCTGCATCGTTGGCGGCGGGTATCTCGGACTGTGGACCGCCATTCGCCTCAAGCAGCACAATCCAGGCTTCGATGTTGTCATTGTAGAGCGCGACATTTGTGGTGGTGGCCCGAGCGGCCGCAATTCCGGAATGGTGCTTTCGGCATGGACCAAATACAGCGCGCTTGCCGCGCTGCGCGACGGAAACGACGCGCTTTCGATCATCAAGGCATCCGAAGCCGCGATCGGCGGCATCGAGGCTTTCTGCAAGGCAGAGGCAATCGACGCCTGGTTCGATCGCATCGGCTGGATCTGGGGCGCTACGTGCGAAGCACAGCTTGGCGCCTGGGACGACGCGTTAAACAAGCTGGCAGCGCATGGCTACGTTCCGGCGCGGCGAGTTTCGCGCCCTGAGATCGCGGCGATGGCCGGTACGACGAGCCACCTTGGCGGTGCGTTCGACGCTTCGTCGGCAACTGTGCATCCAGGGTTCCTGGTGCGCGGCCTGCGTCGTGCAGCGCTGAACCGCGGCGTTCGGATCTATGAAAAGTCGCCGATGAAGCGGTTTTCACGACGTGGCAAGCTCACGGTGGAAACGGCGAAAGGAACTGTGTCCTGCGGCAAGGTCGTGCTTGCCATGAATGCCTGGTCCGGCGCGATTCCGGAACTGGCCCCTGCGATCTTCAACATCTCCAGCGACGACGCCATGTCACAGCCCATTCCAGACCTTCTCGACAAGGTCGGCTACCGCCGGGCGCCGCTGATGATCGATTCCCGCGTCTTCGTTGGCGGTTGGTCTCCGACGCGCGATGGTCGGCTGTCCGTCGGCGTCAGCGGTGGCGTCATTGGCTTCGGCGGCATCGTCGACCAGCGTTTCCATGGCCTGTCGCCACGGGTCGCCGAAATGCGTCGCGCGCTGCGGGATGGCCACCCAGCGCTCGCCGATTTCCCGCTCGAGACATCGTGGAACGGCCCGATCGACCGGACGGTCAGCGGCGTGCCGCTGTTCGGCGCTTTGCCCGCTAACCGCGATGTCGTCTACGGCTACGGCTTTTCCGGCAATGGCACGACAATGGCTTATATCGGCGGCGAGATCCTCACCGGCCTGCTGACTGACGGCGAATCGGAACTGACGCATTCGGCGCTGGTGCGTCCGGTGGCGCGCGGTTTCCCGCCCGAACCCTTTCGCTTCGTCGGTGCGCATTTCGTCCGTGGCGCGGTGCGTCGGCGCGACGATCTCGAACATGCCGGGCGCAAGCTGGATCCGGTGACGAGATGGCTCGCCGGGATGGCTCCGTCCGGCGTCACTCCCTCCAAAGCCAATCTTCGCGCAAAGAAAGGATGACGATGTCCAAGGCCAAGATTTTCAAGCACAGCGAGTTGACTCTGAAGCCATCAGTCACGCCGACCGGAACGTCGTCGATCGCGCGCGTGATCAATGCCGAGATCAGCCGGACCATGGGCGGTGGCATCGAGTATCTGGAGAACGCCTCGATCGACTGGACCGTGACCTATGACGAGGTGCTGTTCATCCATGAAGGCACGCTGACGATCGAACTGGATGACGGCCGCCACGAATGCCGCCCTGGCGACATCGTCTGGCTGCCCAATGGCACGCATCTGAAATACATCGCAACCGAACGCACCGGCTATTTTTACTGCCTGTACCCGTACGACTGGGCCGCGCGGCAAGGGACGTTAGAACCTTGAAAGTGACAGGCATATCATAGGTTGGCTTTTTACGGCGCCGATCCGCCTGGCAGACGGCGGATTGTCATTATAGCAACATGCATATTAGCTATTCCTTGACAATCTGCCTGGGCTCTGGTTTCCTGATTTAACGGGTGTTTAACCAAGTTCGTTGCGTTTTTTTCGGACGGTGTTGGTATGTCGACTTTGGTTGTCGCCGACCCGCGGGGGGTGTATCTCGCCGGTCTGGAGTGGGTGTTGCAGAAGGCTGGGCACGATGTTGTCGCCCAGTGTCGCCGCCCTGTGGACGTTCTCGCTCATGTGGAGCGCCATCAGCCTGATATCGTCATCGTGGGCGTGGATCTCGCGGACCAGCAGACATCAGGTCTCTCCTCACGGCTGAAGGCTGGCAACAGCGCTCTCGGCATCATCTTCATCGTGCAGCCAACCGGCAGGCTCGATGTCAAGGAGATACAGACGCTCGACGTCGACGGCCTGTTTCTGGACGGCATCAGCCATCGCTTTCTCATCGAATGCGTGAATGCGGTGGCGGCGGGCAAGAAGTGGATCGACAACAAGATTGTCCAGCAACTGCTGATGCCCGGGTCGCAGCCGCAGTCAATGTCCCGGCTGACCGGGCGGGAGACCGAGATCGCCGATCTCGTCTCGCGCGGGTTGCGTAACAAGACCATCGCGCAGCGGCTGCATTTATCCGAAGGCACGGTGAAGATGCACCTGCATCACGTCTACGAGAAGCTGCACCTCGGCGGCCGGACGGAACTGGCCTGGATGACGCACGGCAAAGGCCTCGCCCCCCCAGGAACGGGCCTCCTCTGAAAGCAGCACTTTTTACGGGCATCGACGTGAGGCCGGCAGCGGGCCGGAAAGCCGCGCGATGGCATCGGCCGTGACACCCTCTGTTCTCGACGATTGCGACAGCCTGCTCTCGGTCCGACCCGCCTGATAACCGGGGCATTTCAGATTGGCTTGGCGGTTGCTGGCTCTCCCCTCCTCCGGTTCCTTCAGCCAAACAGGCTGGTTGTCGGAAAGCCGCCACAGCATACACCGCAAGCCGCCGCTTTGCATGTCGCCTGGTTTGAGTCCAGAGCCTTGGTGTCTTGAACATCCGGCCCCTCGAAGGGGGCCGGATCGCCTGCGTTGAAGCTAATGAAGGCTGCGAGAACGTCATTAAACGATGAAGTCCTGGCTTGCGAGGATGCTCAGTGTTTGCGTAGCAGCATCCCCGTCGAGGTCGGTGTTTGCCAGAGTGAATTCGAACGGCTGATCGTCAACTGGGCCCTCGATGCTCGTCGAGAAGTCGAGGATGCGAACACCCGAGTTGGCACCGCCGACGTGGAACTGAACGTAGGCCGTGTCGAAGGCTTGCCCACCATCGTCATCGATGGTCACGGTCTGATTGCCCGAGCGCAAGCCAGTAACGTTTTCGATGGTGTGATCGATCAGATTGCCGCCATCGTCGTAAAGCCACGATTCTACGGTGATGGCGTTGATGTTTCCAATTCCTGCGACCGCGAAGGTTAGATTGTTGATGTCAGACCCGTCCGCAGTGGAGAAGGTGAAGCCCTCGTTGTTATTGATCTGCGAAGCCTGACCGCCTTTCACGCCGAAACCAACTGCATCGGGGTTAAGGTCGTCAGCCGCTACAGTCGGGCCTCCCAGTGGAGTGGTGTTGAACGGCACAAAGGCTGCCTCGGTCGCGTCCGCTGCGGGCGTAGCGTTGAAGATCAGGCCGTCAAAGACGATGCTGCCGGTGTTATCCACCGTGGGTACTGTCAAGGTCTCCTGGGGACCGCCCGACTTGACCGCATTGAAGTTGAGGTCGGACTGCTCACCCTGGGGTGTGAAGAGCACGTCGAAGGTGTATCCCGAGTCGGTCACGTTCAGTTGGTAAAGATCCGTATCGGTGGCCACGTCGCGGTACGTCAGCGTGGTTCCGTCGTTGGTGAGAATCTCCTCGATGTCAGCGCCACCGAGATCGGTATATTGGGTGATGGTGACGTGTGAGCCGTCGGCTCCGGGAGTAAGGTCGAACGTCCCTGTGTCCTGTTGATTGGCGGCCAATCCGACCTGGAACGGCGTTGCATCACCAGTGATGCCGTCGAACGTCGGCCCGGCATCCTCGAACACGAGGTGCGTCCCGAGATCCTCGTGGTTGACGACCGTCACCTCGCTCGATGATGGGAACGCGACTTCAAGGTTCTCAACGCGCACACCGGAGGTGCTCTGCTTCGTGTCGTAGGTAAATCGAACGTAGATTTGATCGACGCTATCCGCCGACTCGATGGTATAATTCTCAAAGACGGCGCTGCCGGAAGGTAAAGTTACTGTGTCAGTGCCATGCTCAACTATCACCCCATTATCGATAGTCCACCACTCGATGTTAACGCTCTTCACACCGCCTATGCCCTGGACGTCGAACCTGATGCCGCCGATCTCGTTCGCATCCGGAGTGGCAGAAGTCCAGGCCGCGTCTTGGACGAAGAAGCCCTCATTTTGATTCATCTGAGAGGCTTGGCCTCCCTTCACACCGAAGCCGACGGCGTCGGGATTCAGATCATCATTGGTTCCGGGGTTCTTGTTGATGGTCGTCGGATCAGTGACTGCACCTGCCGGGAAGATGATGCCATCAAACTTGGCGCTGTGATTGTCAGTGAGATCGGCTGTCGCAACCGTGAGTGTCTCCTGTGGGCTACCTGACGGGATCGACGCGAAGTCCAGCACCTGAAACGTCGTTACAAGTTCGGTGGTCGTTACATCCAGTGTGATCTTGCCCTGGGCAAATGACAGGATGTCGTCATCGTCAATGACAGGAGGATCACCAGGAACGTTGTGCTGCAGCGGTTCGTATTGAATGAGGTAAATCTGCGCCGATGACAGGTCAGTCTCGTCAAGCGCAACCGCGAACGCCAAGGCGCCAGCGGGATCGGCGTCACCATTCCCGTCGGCCTCGCGCCCATAAATGATGCCGTCTTGGTTGTAGAGGAAGATTTCCACACCGTCGACGGTAAAGAGGCCGCTCGACGTGCCGTCAGCGGGGATCGACAGCGCCAGATCGGTCGCTCCGGTTGTGTCAAGGAGGGCGGTGTTGACGGCCACCTGCGGGAAGCCTGTCGCGGGGTCGGTAGGACTGATTCCAAGCACGCCGAGAGCGATGAGCGCGTCGCTCAGCGTCTGGTCGAGGAGGACATCATTATCATCGGTGACGGTCTGTACGCCGATCTGCTCGTCGAGAACGAGATTGGTGGCGGTAATCGTAGTCATAATCTTCCTCCCAATTGTGATCGAGCTGTTCCAGGGTCAGTTGGAATTAGGTCAGGGCGCGCCGAAAATGGTGGATTTCGAGAACCGGAACAGAGCACGCCTTGACGGGCGTAAGTTCCGGAGGCGTAGAAAGCTACGATTGCCCGTCCGCCATCACTTGAGATGCCACTTGAAATGCTAACAAACCCCAGATGCTCAGGGGTCAATTTGGCGCAGCCTAAGGATGGCAAGTCAACTTTCCGTCTGGTAGTATTCTGACCTATATCGAACGATATATATCGTTTTCGATAGGGTCGCCGTCGACAGTATAAATGGGAATATTGACTTGGCGGAGAAGCGCCGTAGTGAATACCCGCGCCGGAGCAAACCATACGTGTCAAAAGCCTTGGCCCGATCGGCGTCGCCCTCTATGTAGGGCACGTCGCTTAGCGATCGCCGGAGCTTATCGGGTTGCGCAGCCCGGCGAGCGCGGATGAGCTTGGCCGTGTTGGGTGATCAGGCGCGGTTCTTGAAGCGCCCGCACTCATTGACAGTCTCGATGATCTCACAGTGATGCGTGAGACGATCCGAGTTCATCGAGGACGACGAAGCCGAGGCGAGTGAGATAGTCGGCGCGACACTCGGTCTTGAGCTGGTTGAGCAGATCGACGACGTTGCACCTATACCACGTTTACGAAAGCTGCACCTCGGCAGCCGGGCGGAGCTGGCCTGGATGGCGCATGGCAAAGGCGCTGCGCGTCCAGGAACGGGCCTCCTCTGACACCAGCACTTTCAACTGGCATCGACATGAAGCTGGCAAAGGGGCCGGAAAGCCGCGTGATGGCATCGGCCGTGATACCCGCCGCAGCGCCTGTGCCGGCCTGATCTATCGAAAGGTATATATCGTTCGATCAGGTGCGGACATTGATCTCAATACTATCGAACCGGGAATGGACGCCTCCTCGTCGGCGGCGACACAATCGAGGATCAAAGGCCGCAGTTCAGCGCGTCAGCGCGCCAGCGGATGCACTCGGGGGATGCACTCGGGTAGGGCATCTGGGGGGATCCCCTTTTCTTTATGCGTTCAAAAAGGGGGGAATCTCGATGGCACTCACCATAGCAACTTATGGCTGGACTAACTGCAATCCCTTGCGCCGGATGTCACTCCGCACACCAGAGAAATAGCGATGAAAACCAAGCAACAGCCCCCTGCCCTGCAGGTAGTCATGAAAGAGGTCAAACGCGCCATTCGGCCGCTGATCTGGTTCAGCGGAGGCATCAACGTGCTGATGCTGACCGGGGCGCTTTACATGCTCCAAGTCTACCACCGCGTGCTCGGCAGCCATAGCCTGGAGACGCTGGTGATGCTTTCGCTGATGGCGGCGGCCGCGCTCGGGACGCTCGCCGGGTTGGAAGTAATACGCGGGCGTCTTCTGGCCAAGGTCGGTTCCTGGATGAATGCGCGGCTGGGACCGGTTCTGCTGACTGCATCGGTGGAATACGCCGCCTCGGCGCCCGGCCAGGCCAACGCCCGTGCATTGCGCGATCTGGACCAGGTGCGGAATTTTTGCACCAGCCCGAGCGTCTTCCCGATCCTCGACGCTCCTTGGGCGCCGCTGTTTTTCGCTGCCATTTTTGTCATGCACCCATGGCTTGGATGGCTGGCGCTCGGCGGCGGGATCGTCCTGTTCGCTTTGGCGCTGCTCAACGAATACGTCACGCGAAAGCCCTTGACCGAGGCTGCGGGTGCGCAGTCGCGGGCATATGTGCAGGCCGAGGCTGCAATCCGCAACGCCGAGGTCGTCCAGGCCATGGGCATGCTGAAGCCCCTGTTGGAGGGCTGGAAGGCACAGCAGGACGAGGCGAACAAAGGACAAGTTCTTGCCGCCAACCGGGGTGGGGCCATCGCGGCTATCGCGCGTTGTCACCGGCTGGCCCTGCAAATGGCGATACTCGGCCTCGGCGCCTATCTGGTACTTCGCAACGAGGCCTCGCCCGGTATCATGATCTCCGCCTCGATCCTGATGGGCCGCGCATTGTCACCGGTCGAGCAAGCCATCGGCACATGGAAGGCGACGCTCGGAGCGCGTGCCGCCTATCGGCGTCTCACCGCTGTCGCCGGACAGCACCGGGAATCCACACCGGTTCTGCCGCTACCACGACCGAAAGGCAGGTTCGAGGCCGAGAACATTGTGCTTGCCCGACAGGGTGGCGAACATATCCTGAAAGGCATCAACTTCCGCCTCGAGCCGGGTGAAGCGATGGCGTTGATCGGTCCGAGCGGGGCTGGCAAGACGAGCCTGGCGCGCATACTCGCCGGTGCCTGGCGCCCGTCCGCGGGGCGCGCCTTGCTGGACGGAACGGATGTTGCCCAATGGGCGGCGGAAGACCGTGGCCGTCATGTCGGCTACCTACCGCAGGACATCGAACTCTTCGCCGGCACCGTGTCCGAAAATATTTGCCGCTTCGCGACGCTCAACCCGGCGGTCTTCAACAAGGTGGTCGAGGCCGCGCAGTTGGCAGGAGTCCACGAACTGATCAAGGGACTGCCGAAGGGTTACGCCACCGAGATCGGCGAATCCGGCGCCGTCCTGTCAGGCGGGCAGCGCCAGCGCATCGGGCTGGCGCGGGCACTCTACGGCGACCCCGCGCTGCTTATCCTCGACGAACCCAATTCCAACCTCGACAGAGAGGGCGAGGAGGCATTGATTGCTGCTCTCGGCGTGGCCAAGGCCACGAACACAACCGTTATCCTGATCGCGCACCGCCCCAACCTTTTGGACAAGATAGACAAGATACTGGTGCTCAACAGAGGTCAGCAGGATCTCTTCGGGCCGCGCGACCATGTCTTCAACGAACTCGCCAACCGTGTCAGCAAGGTGGCCCATCTGCCCAAGGCGGCCCAGTTGCCAGCCCTTGAAGTGGTCAAGGAAATCAAAGAGGTCAAGGAAGCATGAGCCGCCCCCCCGGATTGAACGTCGTGCCGCTACCCCTTCCCCCGCCCTCGCTGCTGGAACCGGTGCCGCTGCGTCTCACCGGCGTGACCTGCACCGGGTTCGCGATCATGTTCCTGTTCTTCGGCGTGGCCGGGGGCTGGGCGGCACTGGCGCCGTTGGACAGCGCCGCCGTGGCGCCGGGCGTTATCAAGGTGGCCGGCGACCGCAAGCTCATCCAGCACCTCGAGGGCGGCATCATCGCAGAGTTGAACGCCGCCAACGGGGATATCGTCAAGACCGGCAAGGTCCTCGTCCGGCTCGACGACACGCAGGCAAAGGCGCAGCTCGACCTGATCCAGAACCGGATAGCAACGCGTGAGGCGCTGGCCGCGCGTCTCAGGGCCGAGCGTGACGGCAAGACCGGGATCGAGTTCAATCCGGCGTTGCTCGCAGACCCCGCCACGGCCGTGAAGGACGCGGTGGCAGCACAGCGTGACGTGTTTGCCGCGAAGCACCACAATCTGAAGGACGAGCGGGAAATTCTCGGCCAGCGCCGTCACCAGGTCGAGGAAGAGATAACGGGACTGGAGCAGCTTATCGTCACCGAAGACAAACAGATCGAGGCAATCGAGGATGAAAGCAAAGACCTTGAGGGGCTGCTCAAGAAAGGGCTGACCACCCGCGAACGGAACCTGTTGCTCAGACGCCAACAGCGGGAGATCGAAGGGGAGCGCGCTACCAACATTGCCGCAATCGCCCGTGCCGGAAGCGCCATGGCCGAGATTGATATGCAGATCCTGAACCTCAACACAGTGCGGCTGAACCAGGCCGTCGATGAGTTGAGCAAGGTCGAGGCGGAGTTGTTCGACCTCGGACAGCAGGAGCGCTCCGCCAAGGACGTGCTTGACCGCACCAACGTCGCCGCACCGGTTGACGGCATCGTCATGGACCTGAAGGTCCATACGGCAGGCGGCGTCGTGAAACCCGGTGAGACATTGATGACGATCGTGCCGCTCGGACAACAACTCGTGGTCGAGGCCATGGTCAAGCCGGAGGATGTCGAGACGATCGCACCCGGACAGCTCGCGCGCGTCAGCTTCCCGGCGTTCGCTCGCTACAACCTGCCGCCGCTCGAGGGCGTCGTGGAGATCGTGTCGGCTGACCGCATGGTTGAGGAACGCAGCGGCGCACCTTATTTCGCCGCGACGGTTGTGATCGACAAAAGCGAACTCGGCAAGCTGGAGGGCCGCAAGCTGCTGCCCGGCATGTCGAGCGAGACGATGATCCGGACGGGGGCTCGCACCGTGCTCTCTTATCTCGCCGAGCCAATCACGCAGAACTTCCGCCGGGCCATGCGGGAAAAATAGCCGTACGCCGCCCAACGAAATTCAAGACAGCAACATTCGCCCGGCCGTGATCGCCAGGAAGAACGCAAAGGCGAGTTTCAGGTAGCGCGGGTTGAGCGCGTGGGCGAGCTTGGCGCCCAACGGTGCAAACAGAAAGCTCATGGGCGCTATGATGGCAACCGCCGGCAGGCTGACGTAACCCAGGCTGAGCGGAGGCCTGCCGGCGATTTCAAGACCCGACCAGATGAAGCCGGCCACTGCCGGAAGCGCGATAAGCAGGCCAAGCGCCGACGATGTGCCGACGGCACGATGCACCGGAAAGGAGAAGCTGGAAAGCGTCGGCACCGACAGTGTGCCGCCGCCAATTCCCATGAGCGAAGAGACAAAGCCGATCACAGCAGCGATCGCGCGGTTGATCCAACCGCTTTGCGGCAGGTGATCGGAGATCACGAGGTGCTTCGGCAACGCCATGTTGACGGCCACCAGCAGGCCGACGACGCCGAAGACCAGCCGTAAGCCGGCGCCCGGGATGAATTTCGACATGATGCCGCCGACGAGGGCACTGACGAAAATCGCCGGTCCCCAAAGATTGAGCAGAGGCCGATCGACATTGCCGCGCCTGTTGTGTGACCGCATCGACGAGATCGCGGTGGGGATAATGACCGCAAGCGATGTCGCGACCGCCAGATGGCTGATCACAGCAGGCGAAAAGTGGAACAGGCTAAGCACCCAGAACAGCACCGGAACGATGACGATGCCGCCTCCGACTCCCAGCAGACCGGCGAGCACGCCGGAGGCAATTCCGGTCATGGCCAGGCCGGCGATCAGCATTGCAATCGTCAGCCCGTCGAAAACCGACGTGTCGAATCCGAAGTCCACTGTGATTTCCCTTTGATTGGCCGCGCTCATCCGCTGTTGCGACCCAAAATGCAGGTCGCCCAGAAGGGTCGTAGCGTTTTTGGGATGCGCTCTGGCTAGTGGCGCACCATCCCGGCGTCGACATTGAGCGTCTGGCCGGTGATCCAGCGCGCATCGTCGGAGGCCAGGAACGAAACCACATCGGCGATATGTTCCGGCTGCCCTTTGCCCTTCATCGCCTGAAGCATCTCGACGAAGCCGAACGCCTCGTTGTGCGGGCTCGCCTTGACGCCGTCGCTCTCGATCAGGCCAGGCGTCACCGCGTTGGCGGTGATGTTGTATTTTCCGAGTTCTGTAGCGAGCGCCCTGGTGAAGCCGATGACGCCGCCCTTGGCCGCGACATAGGCCGCCATGTTCGGCGTGCCGGCAAAGAAGGTGTTGGACGCGATGCTGATCACTCGCCCGGCCTTGCCTGCCGCACGCATCTGGTCCGTGCCGGCACGGCTGACAATGAAGGTGCCGGTCAGGTTGACGTCGATGATCTTGCGCCAATGGTCGAGATCGACATCGTCCCAGGCAATGAACGGCACGATGCTGGCATTGTTGACCAGGATATCGATGCCCCCGGTCAGGGCCTGGATTTCGGCGAAGAGCGCCTTGACGGATGCCGGATCGGAAATGTCGGCGGCGATCGCCCTCGCCTTTCCGCCTATCGCCGCGGCCGCCGCCCTGGCGCCTTCGGCATTGATGTCGCTGACGATGACGGTGGCCCCGTCGGCGGCAAGCCGCGCTGCGATCGCCTTGCCGATACCCTGCGCGGCGCCTGTAACCAGCGCCGTCTTTCCCGCAAGCCGTTCAGTCATGAAAATGCTCCCTCAATCCGTGGTGATGTCTGTTCAGGCGTCGGCGTCGATCACGGCCAGCGCCGCGTCGATGCCCCTGCCGATCGCCAGTTTCTGGCCGGCCGCGTTCATGGCGCCGCCCAGTGCCGTCAGCGCCGCGATCGCATAGATCGGCTGGGCTGTCGGCCCCATATGGCCGATGCGCGTCAGCTTTCCCAAAGTCTCGCCGCGGCCAGACGAAAACACCACGCCGTAGCGGGCACGCGCGGCCTGGCGAAGCGCCTTCTCGTCGACACCTTCGGGCGTGCGGACGGCGGTCGTGGTCGGCGACGCGATGCTGTCGCTGGCGGCCCAGATCGATAGGCCCATCGCGGCGACACCCGCGCGCATGGCCTTGGCGGTGAGCGCGTGGCGCGCCCACACCGCCTCCGGTCCCTCATTGAGATAGAGGTCGAGCGCGACATCGAGCCCGTTGATCTCCGAGACCGACGGCGTGAACGGAAACGGCTTGTCCCTCAACCACGCATGCTCCCAGTCAACGATGCTCAGCATCGACGCGCGGGGGGCCGCCTCGTTGCCCTTCATCTTGGCCCAGGCCCGCTCGCTGACGCCCATCATCGTCAGGCCGGGAGGCGCGCCCAGGCATTTGTTCGGGCCGGTGACATAGATATCGGCCTTGCAATCCTCGGGATGCGTCTTCATGCCGCCAAAGGACGAGACGGCGTCGACGATGAGATAGCCGCCATGCGCCGAGACCAGCGCGCCGATGGCGTCGATCGGGTTGATGGTGCCGGACGGCGTGTCGTGGTGGCAGACGGAAACGACGGTGATCTCCGGATGTGCCTTCAGCATTGCCTCGACCGCCTGCGGATCGATCGCCTCGTTGTACGGCACCTCGATCTCGAGCAGATGTGGCGAATAGCGCTTCGCCCAATAGCCAAAGCCCTTGCCGTAGACTCCCGAGGCAAGGTTGAGCACGACATCGTCCGGCGTGATCAGCGAGGCCGCGGCGGCCTCCAGGCCAAGCACGGGCTCGCCATGCAGGATGACCGGCTTGTTCGACAGCCGCATCGCCTTTTGCGCCTTGTCGACCACACCCTCGTAGAAGAGCTGGAACGCCGGGTCGTAGTCGTAGAGCACCGTGCGCCCGAGGCCGCGCAGCACTTCGGCATAGGCGTTCACCGGCCCCGCGGTCAGGGTGATGACCGGATCGGCATGTTCGAGATAACGCATCGTCTTGGTCTCCGGATTGGCGGGGGTCAGCCGTAGAATTGCGTGCCGGTCCTGTAGGTCTTGAAGTTGTCCATGTCGTGCGAGTACATCAACTCGGCGCCATGGTCCTCGGCGAGTTTCTTCACCTTGCGCATCGAATTGACGCCCGCCACCGGATCGATGTGGAAGGCCGCCTGGCACAGCGTTTCAAGGCTCTTCTGCGTATAGGCCGCGTCGATGGTGAACATGATCGGCTTGCGCTTGGGGAACTCTACCAGCAGGCTGTAATGGCCGATCGAATGACCGGGCGTCGAGATCAGCCGGACACCCCTGGCAAGCTCGACGTCGCCATCGACGCCTTCAAAGGTCGAGTTCGCCCGTGTCGTTCCCGCAAGCAGTTGTCCGGTCGCGCCACGCGCTTCGGCAGCCTCCGCCGAAAAGCTCAGATCGGAATAGCCGAGATGTTCGAAGGGCTCGGGATTGCAGGCCTGCGGCACCTCGGTCCGATGACAGATCTTCTTGGCATGCGGAAAATACTTGTTGCCGCCGCAATGATCGAAGTGGAAATGCGAGTTGACGACGACGTCGATGTCCTTCGGCTCAAGGCCGAGCAGCGCCAGGGCGCCGGGGATGGTCTGGTGCTTTTCCTGGATCGGCTTTTCGAACGGCAGCACCTTCATCACGTGGTCGTAGTCGTAGCCGGTGTCGATGAGGAACCGGCCCTCGGCATGCTCGATCAGGATCGAATAGACCGGGAAGCGCACTTCGCCGCCAGGGCCGCGATTCCAGAACACATGATAGCCGTCGAGAACGAGCGAGCCGCCGTCGAGCAGATAAACCTTGGTATCCGACATTCTTGCCTCCTTTATTGGCGCGGTCCCATCCGCGCATGAATTGTCCTCAGCGCGCGCCGCGCTCGTATGGAATACC
The DNA here is from genome assembly GCF_040322475.1 of Mesorhizobium sp. M0140. Lineage (NCBI taxonomy): Bacteria > Pseudomonadati > Pseudomonadota > Alphaproteobacteria > Hyphomicrobiales > Phyllobacteriaceae > Mesorhizobium > Mesorhizobium sp. M0140. Next base: position 190,488 of record NZ_JAMYTM010000008.1, read on the forward strand.
GAGCGCCGCCGGCAGGCTGGCGCGCCGGCCGAACAGAACCAGCATGATCATCACCGCCAGGAACGGCAGCATCTGGATGATGTCGGTCGGTATGTTGATCCCGGCCACCTGCATGGCCGTCGTCAGCGACAGGCAGACACCGAACAGCAACGCACCGAACAGCACCCAGATCGGGCGACCGCGCGCCAGCATGGCCAGCACGATGCCGAGAAAGCCCGCGCCATTGGTGATGAACGGAATGAACAGCCCAGCCCCGACATTGGCGAGATAGGCGCCGCCGAGCCCAGCCAGCGCTCCGGTCGTCAACACGGCGATGGTGCGGGTCCGCACGACATCGATGCCGGCGACATCGAGCGCGGCCGGCTTGTCGCCTGCCGCCTGCAAATTGAGGCCGAGTTGCGTGCGCCGATAGAGGTAGCTCATGCCGAAAACCAGCGCGACCGCCAGATAGACGATCAGATGATGCTTGAAGAATGCGGGACCGATGACCGGAATGTCCGAAAGCAGCGGAATGACGGTTGCATCCGCCGCCGGCAGGCGGGGGTAGCTGCGTGAGAACTGGAAATGGTGGAGCAGTGCCGTCAGGCCCTCAAGTCCGAGCGTCAGCGCGATGCCGATGACGATCTGGTTCAGCCCGATGCGCACGCAAAGCAGCGCCATGACAAGCGCCACCGCGGCACCCCCTGCGGCACCGGTGAGAAAGCCCAGCCACAGCGACCCGGAATAGAAAGCGCCGACAAAGCCGAGATAGGCGCCGGCCAGCATCATCCCTTCGATGCCGATATTGAGCACGCCAGCCTTCTCGGAGATCTGCTCGCCGAGCCCGGCAAGCAGCAGCGGGATCGCCGCTGTGACGGCGCCGAACAGGAGCGCACTGAGAAAGACTTCGCTGAACAGCCCGGTCATGCCTAGGCCCTCCGCGACTGGTTGTATCGGTGATCGAAATATTCGGCGAGCGCGAGCACGATCAGCACGATGGAAACCAGCACCAGCGTGAAATGATTGGGCACGCCGAGCCGGCGCGCCGCGCTCTCACCGCCGATCGAAAGCACCGAAAGCAGGAACACGAAGCCGATGGCTGCAAAGCCGTTCATGCGGGCGAGAAACACGGCGGGTATCACGGCAAGCCCGTAGGCGGGATTCCAGTCGGCGCGGACATTGCCCTGGACACCGATGATGTCGACGGCGCCGGCAAGCCCGGCCAGCCCCGCCGAAATGGCGAAGACGGCGACGGTCAGGCCGGGGACGCCGAGCCCCGAGTGAACCGCGGCGCGTGGATTGGCGCCGACGATCCTCAGCTTCAGCCCGAACGCCGTGCGCGTCATCACCAGATGCACGATGACGATCGCCGCCAGCCCAAGCAGCAGGCCACTGGTGATGGTCGTTTCGAACAGGCGCGGCAACCGGTCTTCCACCGGCAGCGTGCGCGTCTGCGGCACGGTCGTGCTTGGGTCGCGAAACGCCAGCTTGACCAGCACATTGGCGAGCGAGGTGCCGAGGAACGTCATCATCAGCGTGGTGATGATCTCGTTGACACCCTGATAGGCACGCAGCAGGGCCGGCACCAGCGACCAGATCATCGCCACCATCATGGCGATGAGGAACGAGCAGACCAGCGCCAGCCAGGCTGGCATAATCTGAACGAACACGGGAGCGCTGGCAGCCGCCGTCACCGCGCCAAGCAGGAACTGGCCGTCGCCGCCGAGATTCCATATGCCGGCGCGAAAGGCCACGATCAGGCCGGCGGCAAGAAACAGCAGCGGCGCCATGCGCGTCAGCGTCTGCTGGATGCCGAGCGGCGAGAACAGTCCTTTCTCCAGCACGAAGCCGTAGTAGGCGAGCGGGTCGACGCCGACCGCAAGCAGGATACAGCCGGCTATGACGAGAGCGATGAGGATCGGGCCGAGCGTCATCAGCAGCCGATGCAGGATGTCGCGGCGCGTCGTCGCCCCGCTCGTGGCATCGAGTGCGGTAGCACTGACCGTGGGTGCGGTGTCGATGCTCATGCGGCAAGTCCGATCATCAGGCGACCGACCTTCGTGCGGGCGTCGTCTACGTTCTCGACGGTGCCGACCAAAGCGCCGTTTGCGATGACGGCGATGCTGTCGCACATACCAAGCAATTCCTCGAGGTCGGTGGAGATCAGCAGCACGGCAAGGCCACGCGCCGCCGTGTCGCGAATGCGCTGGCGCGACGCCAATGTGTTGGCGAGATCGAGCCCATAGGTCGGCTTGTTGAAGATCACCACCTTGGCGCCTTCAGCCAGTTCCCGTGCCAGGAGCACCTTCTGGATGTTGCCGCCGGACAGCCGCGCGACGGGCGTCTTCAGGCTCGGCGTACGCACGTCATATTCGCGCACGAGCTGGGTGGCGCGCTTGTCGATCTCCGCGCGCTGCTCGACGCCGTTGCGCCAGAACGGGGCCGCGCCGACCTGCTTGAGGAAGAAGTTGATCGAGACCGGGAAGGTGCCGACAGTGCCCTCGCCCAGCCGGTCGTCGGTCAGGTAGCGAAGGCCGCGCCGGCGGCGCTCGCCGACGCTCAGCGTCTCGATGGCGGCGCCGTCCAGCCGCACCGAGCCGCTGGCGGCTGTACGCTGGCCGGCCAGCGCTTCCGCCAGCTGCTTCTGGCCGTTGCCGTCGATGCCGGCTATGCCCAGGATCTCGCCCGGGCGGATGTCGAAAGAGATCGACGACAGGCCCGGCGCATTGTCGGTCGGCGCGACCGCGAGATCCGCGACCTGAAGCAGCGGGGCCGTTCCGGCGCGGGCAGTGCGGACAGGACGCTCGACGGCTTCCGGATCATCCTTCTGCTTACCGAACATCAATTCCACGATCTCCGAGACGATCTCCTGTTCGCCCAGGGCGCGAAACCGCTCGGGCGGGATCTCTCCGACCTTGCGGCCAAGCTTCAGCACCGAGATGCGGTCGCCGAAGGCAGCCGCCTCCTTGAGCTTGTGGGTGATGAAGACGATCGCCAGGCCCTGCTCGACAAGGCGGCGCATCAGCGCGCCCAGTTCGTCGATACCTTTCGGCGTCAGCATGGAGGTGGACTCGTCAAGGATGAGCAGCCGGCTGTTGCGCAGCATCGCGCGCAGGATCTCGACCTGCTGCTGCTCACCGAGCGACAACTCCGATACCTTGGCTTGAAGCTTGACGGTGATGCCGAGCGTGCCGGTGATCTCGGCGACGCGCGCCGCCAGTTCCTCGGTCCTGGGGCGCTGCCACCACGGCCCGCCAAGCAGGAGGTTCTCCGCCACCGTCAGCGTCGGCACCAGCATCATGTGTTGGAATACGGTGCCAATGCCGAGTGCCAGCGCATGGCGCGGCGACGTGATCGGCGTCGGTTTGCCGTCGACCAGTATGCGTCCTTCGTCCGGCTGCTGCAGGCCGGACAACATGCCGATCAGTGTCGATTTTCCAGCGCCGTTCTCGCCCAGCAGCACATGCACTTCGCCCGGGCGGATCGACAGGTCGACGCTGTCATTGGCAACGATGCCGGGGAACCGTTTGGTCACGCCTTCAAGCGCGACGATGTCGCGCCCGGCAACGGACGATGAAGAAAAACCGCTCATGAAAGCCCAGCACCAAAAAAACGGGAATCGTCCGGAGGGGTGAACGGATCACCCCTCCGGCAGTTGACCGTGATCGCCTTACTGGGCGACGCTGGTCATCAGTGCCCTTACGGCGGCCGCGTCATAGACCGGCTCGACCTTGATCTTGCCGGAAATGACGTCCTCGCGCAGCGCCTGGATTTCCGTCCAGACATTGTCCGGGATCGCAGCGGTCTTCAGCAGCTTAACCGAGTCGTCCTTGAGGCCGATCGTATAGTGTTTGGTGCCGAACGTGTCGGCCTTCAGGTCGGCAATCATCGCCGCATAGACCGGCTCGATGTTCCACACCACCGACGACAGCAGGAAGCCCTTGTCGATCGGTGTCTTGTCGCCGATGACGTCGATAAAATAGACCTTGCCGCCATCGGCTGCCTTGGTCGTCTCGACCGCCTGCAGCATGCCGAAGCTCGAACCGTTGCCCTGGCCGAAGATGATGTCGGCACCGGATGCGATCACGCTTTCGGTGACGCGCTTGCCGCCGGCCGCGTCGCTGTAGGCGGCAGGGCCGATCACCGCATAGGTGATCTTGACGTCAGGGTTTTCCGCCTTCACGCCTTGTGCGAACGCCGCCGACTGCGAATTCCACGATGGCGGTTCGCCCGAGACGACGATGCCGACCGACTTGGAACGCGACACCTTGGCGGCGAGACGGCCGGCGAGATAGGCACCCTCGTGGCCGCTCAGCGTGTAGTCGGCGACAAGGCCCTTCTCCAGGCCGGCTGGCGTGTCGACGATCGCCACCGGAACTTTCAATTCCTTGGCGATTTCGGGCGCCGAGGTGTTGTAGCCGCTGGCATGCGCGATCAGCAGGCTGGCGCCGTCGGAGGCAAGTTCCCGCAAGGTCGGACGAACGTCGCCATAGCCGAGACCCTGGGCCACGACCACTTCGACACCTGCGGCTTTGCCCGCCGCCTTGGCAGCGTCGATGCCTTGCTGGTTCCAGCCATAGTCCGTGCCTTCTTCGGGCGTCAGGATGGCGATCGACTTGACCTCACCGGCAAGCGCGCCGCTCATCAAGACACCGCTCAATATAACTGCACTTACACTGCTCTTGAGAATCTTTAACATGTTACCCTCTCTGTTTTGATTTACCAATCAACATTCTTATTGTTATTGCGCGAAAGCGAGATAGACTGCCTGCGAAATTTATATATGGAGCTCAGGCAAAGTGAAGATCCGTTATGCCCTTCCGGTGATGCTGGCGTTGTCGTCCTTCGCCAACGCGGTTGAGTTGCACCATGTCACCGTCCGCACCGGCACTGACGGGCTCGACATGGTTCCGTTGACGATTTCGAATGCGGGCAGCGAAGGCCTCTCCTGCAACGCCGACTTCGCCCACTGGTATTCAGCCGGGATCGCAACGATCGAGCCGGGCAAGAAGACCCGCGTCGAGCTCTGGTTCGATGCGAAGACCGGCACGTTCACGATCCTCAACGACAAGCGCGAGAACCTGCCCGTCGAGCGGCTGTGGTGCGGTCTGGCGAGCCGGGCATATGCCACCCGCGTGCAGGTCACGCTCGACCGCGCCGATGCGGCGAAAGGCGAGCGTGATGTGTCCTGCGCCATCGCGCAGGACAGCCTGGTCTGCCGGTAGGCGCTCATCGATCTTTCCGTTCGAACACCGCGCGCCCCTTATTCTTTTGCCAGGAATGCGTCGGTGAAGACGTCGTCCGCCGACAGAGCCGCCTTGAGCACGCCCTGGTCCGTCAGCGTCTTTAGGGTCTCCTCCCACTGCGTCTTCGTCATCCAGCCGAGACCGTGTTCCTTGGTGTCGGGGCTGCTGAATGTCGAGGCGATGTCGGCGTTGATCTGCGCCAGCAGCACGTCCTTCTTGTCCGCATAGCCGGGCGCTGCCTTGGCCGTGATCTCGGCGGCCTCTTCCGGATGAGCCACGACATAGTCGAAGGCCTCCCTGTACGCCTTGACGAAGCGGCGCACGACGTCCGGCTTGTCCTTGATCATCGCCTGCGAGGTGAACAGGCCCGAGCCATAGGCTTTCCACCCATGGTCCGCCCCCATCATGATGCTGAGCGAGCCGGGGCCTCCGGCCTTCGCCTCCAGCTCGGGAACCTCCGCGTCGATATAGCCGACGACCGTCTGAACCCGGCCCAGCAGCAGATAGCTTTCATAGGGAGGCGAGACGCTGTTCAGCGTCATGTCCTTTTCGGTCAGGCCATTGGCGGCCAGGAAGCCCTTGAAGAAGATGTAGGTGGAGCCAGCCGGATGAATGCCGATGGTCAGTCCCTTGAGGTCGGACGGCTTGGTGAGCTTCAGCGTCTTGGCCAGCGAAATGATCCCCAGCGGCGAGTGCTGATTGACGGCCGCCAGCGCCACGACCGGGACATTCTGCGACCGTGCGACGGCAAGCGTGGGAAGATCGCCGAAGCCGAAATCCGCGTTCTCATTGCCCACCAGCCGCATCGCGTCCGGCGAGCCGGACCCCTTGCGGATCTCGGCCACATCGATGTCGTTCTTGGCGAAGAAGCCTTTTTCCTTGCCGACGAAAAACATGGCGTGATTGCCGCGCACCACCCAGTCGAGCTGAACGTTGACCTTGTCCGCCGCCAGAGCAGCGTTGGAAAAACCGAGTGCTGCAACAAACGCCGCGAAGGTAGCGGCCTTGATAAGTGAGCGTCTCAGCATTTTTTGTTCCCTTTTATGAATTTGGTTGATCGAGCGGACCTAGGACTGGCTGAATTTCGGCGCCCACGGCACCACGATGCGTTCGAGGATTTCGGCGGCGTAGTAGAAGGCGATGCCAAGCACGGAAACGAGCAGCAGCGCTGCGAAGACCAGCGCCGTGTCGAGCTGGGTCGAAGCGAACTGGATGACGTAGCCGAGACCGTCCGACGCCCCGGCGAACTCACCGACGATGGCGCCGATCACGCTCAACGTGGCGGCGATCTTGGTTCCGGCCATCAGGTTCGGCAGCGAATGCGGAACACGGATCCTGAACAGGATCTGCGTCGGGCTGGCTCCGACGGAATTCATCAGCGACAGCAGCGAGCGGTCGACCGATTGCATGCCCGCCAGCATCGACAGTGTCACCGGGAAGAAGGCGATGACCAGGATGAGGCCGATCTTGGGCGCCAGCCCATAGCCGAACCAGAGGATGAAGATCGGCGCGAGCGCGACTTTCGGCACGTTCTGGAACAGCACCACCAGTGGATACAGCGCGCGTCCCAGCCAGTCGAAGCGCACGATGACCAGCGCAATGGCAATGCCGACCACGACCGAGACCAGGAAGCCGAACAGGATCTCGCCCGCGGTCACCAGCGTCGCTTGCATCAGCGTGCCCCATTGCGCCACCAGCGACTTCGCGATCTCGGACGGGGCGGGAATGATGAAGGCGGATATGGCAAAGATCCGCACGGCGGCTTCCCACGCTACGATTGTCACCAGCAGCAGGATGACCGCCGGCAGCCAACTGCCGGTCGCCGCACTCCAGCTGGAGGCGAGCCGCGGCTCGGAAAGGTCCGTGATGGGTTGGTCGCTCAAGACGCGCCTCCCGGTTGATGGCTGGAGCGCAGCATCGTTCGCAACTGGACCACCAGCCTGACGAACTCCGGATCTTCGGTGACCGTCAGGTCGCGTGGATAAGGCAGCGCAATGTCGAGGCTCTCGGTGATCCGCCCCGGCTTGATCCCCAGCACGTGAACATGGCGCGACAGATGGATAGCCTCGTCGATGGAATGGGTGACGAGCACGATCGTCTTGCCGGTACGCTGCCAGATTTCCAGCAGCGACTGACCCATGGAATCGCGGGTGATGGCATCGAGCGCGCCGAACGGTTCGTCCATCAACAGGACCGCCGGATCGAGCGCCAGGGCTCGTGCGATGGCGACCCGCTGCCGCATGCCACCCGACAGCTCGTTTGGCCGCTTGTGGGCGCTGTCGCCCAGCCCAACCAGCTCCAGCATCTCCTGCCCGCGCGCCCGCAATTCCGAGCGCGACAGCGACTTGTCGGCGATGCCGAGCAGCATCGAGGCATTGTCGACGGCGTTCTTCCACGGCAGCAGGTTGGCGTCCTGGAAGACGAGGCCGATCATGCGCCTGCGCGCCGCCTCGACCGGTGCGAGCCCGGCGATCGCAACGCTGCCCTGGGTCGGCTTCACCAGCCCGGCCAGCACCTTGAGCAAGGTGCTCTTGCCGCAACCGGAAGGGCCGATAAGGGAGACAAACGACCCCTTCGGCACCGAGAGATCGATGTTGCTGAGGATCAGCTGCCGGGCGATGACCACCGAAACGCCCTTGGCGGAGATCAGATTGTCATGGCGGATATGGGCCGGCCTGTCACCGGCGGCTCGAATGGTTTCAATGCGCATGGCTTGTCGCCCCGCGCGCTTTCGTCGGCCGCAGCCACGCCGTCTTGATGGCGAAGGCACCCTTCACACAAACAGCCGACCGGTGGAACTCCTCGAACCGGCCTGCCCTCTGCGCACCGTTTGACATTAGCTACTCCCGGCCTTCCAGGATGCGCCGCACCGCGACGAGCTTGCGCGCCCGTTCGCCTTGCAGCGCCTTTGTCTGCTCGGGCGTGTAGGCAAACATGCCCTCGCCCGACTTGATGCCGAACTTCAACGCAGCCGTCTTCTCCAGCACCATCGGCGCGACATCGTCGCGGTTGGAGAGATCGGCATTCAGGAAGGATGAGACGGATTTGTAGATATCCAGCCCCGCCATATCGAGCAGCGCCATCGGACCGATGACGGCGATCTTGTAGCCGATGCCCCAGGATACGCAGGTGTCGAGGTCTTCCGGCTCGATGACGCCGCGCTCGACAAGATCAACCGCCTCGCGCAGCAGCGCATAGAGCACGCGGTTCTCGACGAAGCCTGGAACATCCTTCTTCACCACCACCGGCAGCAGGCCGATCGAGCGAATGAGGTCGCGGATCGTGGCCACGGTTTCAGGTGCGGTCTTTTCGCCGCCGATCACTTCGATCATCGGAATGATGTGCGGCGGGTTCGACCAGTGCATGCCGACCATCCGCTCGGGATGCGAAATATGCGCCTGCAGCTTGGTGATCGGGATGCCCGACGTGTCGGAAGCGACGATGACCGACGGGCCGATCAGCGGATCGATGTCACGATAGGTCTGCGCCTTGATGTCGATATTCTCGGGCACGTTCTCGATCACCAGTTCGGCGCCATCGACGGCCTCGGCGATCGTCTCGACGAATCGCACGCTGCCGGCGCCTGTCCCGGGCGCCTTGATGTCGAGACGATCGAGCACGCCGCCGGCGAGATCGAGCATGCCGCGGGCACGCTCGACCGACGCCTGTGAAACATCATACGCCGTGACATCGAGGCCGCCGCGCGAAAGCCGCGCGGCGATGCCTGGACCCATCGTTCCCAATCCGATGAGAGCGGCGCGCCTGATCATTATGCGGCCTTTGCGGGAGCAGCAGTGGTTGCCGCCTTGAAGGCCGGCCGGGCGGCGATCGCGGCCACCCAACGCTCCAGATCGGGCATCGACGGCCGGTCGATCTTGAAGTCGACGCAGCGCTTCAGGATCGGCGCGCAGGCGATGTCGGCAAGGGTCAGCTTGTCCAGCGCCAGGAAGTCCTTGCCGGCCAGGTGGCCATCGACGATCTTGAGTTGCGCGACAAGGTCCTTCACCTGTTCCTTGTATTCGGCGGTCTGTTCCTCGGGTGTGAGCTTGGCGCCCTTGAAGGCCGCCAGGTAGCCGGGATTGACCGCCGCCAGCAGGAAATCCATCCAGCGCTCGACCTCGGTCTTTTCCGCCGGCGTGGCGCCATTCAACTGTTCGCCACCGAATGCCGCGAGATAGCGCAGGATGGTGTTGGACTCCCAGATCACGGTGTCACCGTCGACCAGCGTCGGCACCTTGGAGGTCGGGTTGAGCGCCTTGTATTCCGCCGTCTGGGTGTTCTCGAACTGGCGGCCATAGTCCTCGCGCTTGTAGGATGCCCCAAGCTCTTCGAGCATGAAGAGCACCTTCTGGACGTTGCCTGATGTCTGGCGGCCTAACAGCTTGTACATGTCGTCTCCTCGATTGTGTCCAATGCCTACTTGCTCGCTGGGAGCGGCTTGTAGACGATCGCGTCCATTTCGATCTTGGTGTTGATGACGGCCTTTGCCTCGACGGTCGTGCGCGCCAGCACGGCATCGCCGATCCCTTCGAGGAACGCCTTGTTGTAGCGGCCGAAATCGCGCGTATCCTCGAGATAGGTGGTGATCCGCACGACATCCGACAGCGTCGCGCCCTCATGCGCGATGACGCGCGCGATGGTCTTCAGCGTGGCCAGCGTCTCTTCCTCGATCGTGCCGCTGATCATGTTGTTGTTGTCGTCCTTCGGCACCTGGCCCGAGACGAAGATGAAGTCGCCGGCACGCACCGCCGGATGAAACGGCAGGTTCGGGTTCTTGTTGCCGATGGCGTAATGGCTGGCGGATTTTCGCGTGCTGTCGCTCAATGCCTGCTCCTAGAGAACACTGGTTTCGATGATGTCGACGCCACGGATGCGATCGATCAGGTAGACGATGCCGCGGTCGTCGATGGTCACGTCGTTGGACGAGGAACGCTCCGCCCCCTCGGGCGCGTCGGGCACGAAATGGCCGACCTCCTTTGGCGCGAACGGGTCGGCGATGTCGACGAGGCGCAGCCCCTGCGCGAACCATGCAAACGGAATGATCGTGCCCTTGAACCGTTCGGAAGGCTGATGGCAGCCGGTCATCTGCGGCTGCGGTGAACCATCCGGGTCGAGGCCCGGCACCTGGAAGGTCGAGATCGGCAACGGGTTGGTCTCGTCGGTGATGTCGTAGATCCACGTGAAGGCCGGCGGTGATGGCCGAAGCTTGGCGACGTCCTCGTCCGCCACCACCATGATGTTGCGGCCCTTGAGCGGCTGTGGAATCGGCAGGCAGGTGTGGGTGGGATGCGGAAAGCTCGGGCTCGAATTGACGTGCGAGACCAGCTTCGGCTTGGTGATGTCCGAAATGTCGAGGATGAACAGGCCGTGATGCCAGTAGCTGACATACAGCCGGTCGCCCATGCGCAAAGGATGGTGGCAACGCGGCGTGACATAGTCGTGCCAGGGGTATTCCTCGCCGCCACCGGTCCACTGGCCGGGTATCCACCAGCGTCCGACCTCGACCGGCTTTGTGGGATCGATCAGGTCGAGGATCATCACGATGTTGCCGACATAACCGTCGGCGGTCGGCGAGATGTAGACGTAACGGCCGTCGAAGTCGTAGCGGTGGACGCCCTTGCCGCCGGTTATCCATTTCGAGATGAGCTTGGGCTGTGCCGGCTTGGTTGTGTCGTAGAGTACCAACCCGCCGCCGAAATCGGCCGGGCCGGCATCGCCAAAGCGCTCGTGGTTGATGATCATCAGCCCGTCCTTGGCGCGCACCTTGTGCGAGTGCCAGCCGGGCGGAACATCGATCGTGGCTATCTTGCGCGGATTGCGCGGGTCGGAAATGTCGACCAGCGTCGTACCGCTCGGCGGCCGCATGTGGCCGATATAGAGGATGTTGCCGTCGACCCAGACCTGGCCGCCGCCTGGGCAGTCGACATGGCCGATCTGCTTGGTGTTGAACGCCGAAACCAAATGCATACGCCCTTGCTGCTGAAACGTCATTTCAATGTCCCCGCCGCCAATGGCGGCGGGGCAGTAGGATGGGAACTAGACGAGACGGAGCAGATCGCCGGCCTGGTTGCGGCCCCAGCGCTTGTAGAGGAGCAGCGCCTTCTGCGTCGGCGCATCGGTGGCGCCGAAGAAGATCACCGGCTCGCTCGACGAGCCGTTGACATGCTCGACCCAGGAACCCCCGGGTATGGCGATGGTGTCGAATTGGTTCCAGTCGTAACGCTTGCCGTCGATGATCGAATGGCCGTTGCCACGGAACGGCGCCAAGAGCAGGCTGGCGGTCTCGCGCTGCGGCAAGGTCTTCTCGCCGGGGCGCAGCATCTGCACGTAGAAATTGATGGTGTGGAAGACGGGTCCGCCGGTCGTCGGATCGACATAGTCGATGACGATGCCTTCATGAGGGTCGCCGTCCCAATCCTTGTGGGCATCGAGGACCGCTTCCATCTTCTCCCAGCGGTAGACATACATCGGCGACGACAGGCCGCCGCCGCGCTTGTGATCGACGAAACGCGGCATCAGGCCGCCCTCGCCATAGATGCGCTGTGAGTAGTCACCGGGATAGCGGGCGGTCTGCACCTTCTTCTCGACTTCCTTGCCATCGACCATCTCGGTGTATTTGTGGTCGAAATGGACGGCATGCAGCGTTTCGACCAGCGGCAGGTCGAGCACCGACAGGTTGACCGCCTGCTCACCGCCGACGGTGCCATGATTGTGCCAGGCGTCGTTGGGCGTCAGCACCATGTCGCCCGGGCCGAAGACCACGTCTTCGCCCTCGACGCCGGTGAAGTTGCCCTTGCCGGTCAGGCCGAAGCGGATGGCGCTCGGCGAGTGCTTGTGCGGCGGCATGATCTCGTCGGGATCGTTCAGGCGATAGGCAGTGTACATGGTGCTGACCGAGGCACGCTTGGGCGCAAGGCCGGGATTGACCAGGATCAGCGAACGGCGCTCGCTGTCGTCCATGGTCACCAGTTCGGCGGCGCGCTGCAGCAGCGGCTCGATGTCCGAATAGGACCACACGAAGGGAACGGCCTTCGACGTCGCCATCAGCTGCTTGATCTCGTCATGGTCGACGCCTTCCGACGTCGCCCAGAACGGAAACATGTTCTTAGCGTAGAGGGCGTCATAGAGGCCCTTGAGTGCTGCCTTCTTGTTGGTGAGCACATCGTTAGCTGGTTGCGCCAGGGACATATCGGACACCTCTCATCGCGAAGAAAATACTTATAACCAACTCAACCGTATTCGCATTGGTTTTGCTCGACAATACCCAAATTGCGAATTTTATAAGTTTTTGGTTGGGGTGCATTTTTGAGAGGCAAATGCCCAGAAATAGGCAGAAATAGCCTAGAAATGCACGAAATACAGCTCGCAATCAGGGCGTGAAACCACTTCGTCACGGCCATGCGGATGCACATGACAGTCCAACCAACGCAGTTTTTCAGTGTCAACCAAAAGACTTTGGTTGTATTCCGGCCGTCTTATCAGGCCGCCACGCTCTGTTGAGCGCGGCTGCGGATCAGATCCGCGGCCTTTTCAGCGATCATGATGACCGCCGCATTGATGTTGCCGCAGACGAGATCCGGCATCACCGAGGCGTCCACGACACGAAGTCCGGCAACGCCGCGCACCCGCAATTCCGGATCGACCACCGACCCCGCATCGACACCCATACGGCACGTGCCGGCCGGATGATGCACGGTGATCGACGTCTTGCGGATATGCTCGTCGATCTCTTCGTCGCTCTCACATTTCGGGCCGGGGAAGAATTCCGCGCCAACGAACGGGGCCATGGACGGCTGGCTGGCAAGGTTGCGCGCAACACGAAAGCCGGCGCGAAGCGACTGCCAGTCGCGCTGCGAGGACAGGAAGTTCTGATGGATCAGCGGAGCGGCGACCGGATCGCTCGACGCCAGCTTGACGCTGCCACGGCTCTCCGGCTGCACGGCGACGATACGGGTCGCAAAGCCGTCGGCGAACGGTGCCTTGAATGGCGACATGTAAGGCCATGCCCCAAGCGGTGCGGCGGTGAACAGCAATTGCACGTCCGGCAACGGCCGGCTTGCGTCGCTTTTCAGGAATGCCACGACGCCGCCAGGCACATCTCCCGAAAAGCCCTTTCCGGTGAGATAGGTCTTGACGAAATCCAGCCCGATACGATCGGCCCGCATCATCTTGAGAAACGGTCCCGGCTGTTTGCGCCGATACATCAGGATGACCGAAACATGGTCCTGCAAATTCTTGCCGACCTGCGCACGATCAACCTTGGTCTCGATGCCATGCGCCGCGAGCTCGCCGCTGTCGCCTATGCCTGACAGCATCATCAGCTGCGGCGTGTTGATGACGCCGCCGGCAAGCAGAACTTCGCGCCGCGCCAGAACTTCATGGCTCGCTCCGCCTCTGGTATAGGCAACGCCGGTTGCGCGCCCATTCTTCAGCAGGATCTTCGTCGCCATCGCGCCGGTCAGCACCTTGACATTGCGGCGGCGCATGGCGGGCCGCAGATAGGCGGTCGCGGTCGAGCAGCGCCGGCCGTTGGCAATTGTCATCTGCAGCCGGCCGAAGCCTTCCTGTATGGCGCCGTTATAGTCGTCGGTCTGCGGATATCCGGCATCACGGCTGGCCGTGGCGAAGGCATCGATCAGTTCGTCCTTGTAGCGGCAGAACTGGGTGTTCAGCGGTCCGCTGCCGCCGCGATACCGGCTTTCGCCCGCCTCCCAGCGCTCCTGCTTCTTGAAGTAGGGCAGCACCTTGTCGAACGACCAGTCCGTCAGGCCGCTTGCCGCCCAGCGATCGTAGTCGCCGCGATTGCCGCGCACATAAGCCATGGCGTTGGTGGAGGAAGAGCCGCCGATGACCTTGCCGCGCGCGCATTCGACCTTGCGCCCGCCGACATTGGCCTCGGGCTCGCAGAAATACATCCAGTCGTGGCGGCGTTCGGTCAGGATCTTGCCCCAGCCGAGCGGGATGTGGATCATCGGATCGCGGTCCCAATCCCCCGCCTCCAGCAGAAGCACCGACACGGCAGGGTCTTCGCTCAGCCGGTTCGCCAGCACGCAGCCGGCCGATCCCGCACCGACAATGACGTAGTCAAAGGTTTCGTCAGCCGGCATGCGTGATCCTCGGGAGAAAGACGGTCCGCCGCGATGGCAACCGTCGACATGGGCAGTCAACCATTGCGCAACTGGTGTTGTCAACCATTGCGTACAGTTGTAGATTGGTTGAATTGGTTGAGTGCCGTCGAACAGGTTTTCGTGTCACAATATGATGTCGGGACGTTGAGTCGGCGGTCTGCCGATCGGACAGGAGATTTGGTTTTGAGCGCATTCGAGCCGCAGGTCGGACCATCGGATCTCGACGACATCATCGCCGCGGTCCGCCAGTTGCAGCAGGGCGGCGGCAAGCTTCCGTCCGAGCGCGATCTTGCGGAACATCTGAGCGTCAAGCGCCATCAGCTTCGCAAGGCGCTTGAAGTGCTGCGCCTTTCGGGCGACCTCAAGCCGGCGCGCGCCAGGCGGGCGCCGACTGCCCTTCCGAGATATGGCGAGGAACTGGTCAGGGTAACCAATCCGATCGAGGTCCTGGAATTGCGCCTGATCATGGAGCCGGGCCTTGCCCGACTGGCGTCGCTGCGCGCCTCCTCTTTCGAGACGGCGCGGATCCTCGACGCGGCAACCACGCCTGAGAACGCCCCGTCGGGTGAGGTCGACTTCGCTTTCCATCTCGCGATCGTCGCCGCGGCCCGCAACCACCTTGCCGCGGAATTCTACAAGATGCTGCGCCAGGTCGGTGTCGATGCGCGGGTGAAGGTTGCGCGCACCGCGGCACCCACCTGCCCCAAGCGGATCGCCCACCGCGACGGCGAGCATCGCCTGATCGCCGAAGCGATCTCGCAGCGCGATCCCGAAGCGGCAGAGACCGCAATGCGCGCGCACCTTTTGTCCGTGCAGAGACAGATCATGGAACGGTCGAACGCCGGCGCCTTTGCCGCGTGATCGTATCACCTCTGACATCGAGCCTGTGCGGGGAATTTCAAATTGAAACGTCATTTCGACGTGCTGGTGATCGGCGCGGGATCCGCAGGCTCGGTTGTTGCCAGCCGGCTCAGTGAAGACCGGTCGTGCCAGGTCGGCCTCATCGAGGCCGGGGCGATGCCGGCCGATCCCGACATCGCCGATCCGCTGAAATGGACGATGCTCCAGGGCCGCGCCTATGACTGGAGCTACCGGACCGTGCCCCAGCCCTTCACTGCCGACCGCGTCCATGAATGGCCGCGCGGCAGGATAGTCGGCGGCTCGAGCTGCCTGCATGCAATGGCCTATGTGCGCGGCCATCCCGATGATTTCGAACCTTGGGCACAAGCCGGTGGCGAGCGCTGGTCCTATCGGGGGTTGTTGCCGGGCTTCATCCGCAGCGAAGCCTTCACCGCCTTCGATGCGCGGACACGCGGCAAGAGCGGCCCGCTGGACGTCTATCTGCCGGACGCCGAGGTCAGTCCGGTCGTGCGTGCCTACATCGCCGCCGGGCGATCCCTGGGCGCTCCCGCCCTGAGCGACCACAACGGCGGCGAACTGGTCGGCACCAGTCCCAATTCACTCAATATACGTGACGGCAAGCGCCTGAGCGTCGCCGACGCCTATCTGCCGCCGCGGGTCATGGCGCGGCCGAACCTGACCTTGCTCGCCGGCCACGAGGTCGAGCATCTGGTGCTGGACGGCCACAAGATCACGGGGGTGAGCGTGGTGTGCGGGGGTGAGACCGGAACACTCTGCGCCGACCGGATCGTTCTTTGCGCCGGCGCCGTATCCACGCCGCTCATCCTCATGCGGTCGGGCATTGGCTGTCCCGATACGCTGAAGCAGGCTGATATACGCTGCCTAGCCGATCGGGGCGATGTGGGCCGCAACCTGCAGGATCATCTGCTGGCTCTCGGAAATGTCTACAGCACGAAAAAGCCGGTGCCGCCCTCCCGCCTGCAGCACTCCGAATCGCTGATGTATCTGCACAGCGACGATCCGACCCGCTCTACGGGAAGTCCCGATATCGTGCTCGCCTGCGTCGTCGCCCCGTCCGCGGCCGAGGGCCTGAAGACCCCGCCCTATGGCTCCGCCTTTACCATCCTGTGCGGCGTCACCCATCCGACAAGCCGAGGGCGCATCACACCAAGCGGGCCGGGCCGCAACGATGCGCCGGTCATCGACCCACATTATCTCGAAACCGAACACGACCGCGCGACATTCAGGATGGCGTTGAAGCGGGCGCGCATGGTCGGCCATCATGCGGCTCTGGACGAATGGCGCGATATGGAGATCCTGCCAGGCGCCCCGGTTCAGTCCGATGCCGAACTCGATGCTTTCATTGCCAGGGCTGCTTCCACCCATCACCATCCGGCCGGCACGTGCCGGATGGGTCGTGACACTGAGGCCGTCGTCGATCCTGACTTGCGGCTGAACGGCTTCGACAATGCCTTTGTCGTCGACGCCTCGGTGATACCGGCGATCCCGAGCGGACCGATCAACGCCGCGATCGTCGCCGTAGCCGAAACCTGGGCGGCGTCTTCACGGGCTACCCCGTCGTCAGCGTAACCGCGGCCGCGTCCGACAATTCCCCTGGGTTCCGAATGGCTCTGGTTCCCGGCGATTGTCAGCTATGGAGATGCGTCAGTTCAAACGCGGCTCCGTCCTGGACGCCGGCCATGCGCTGCTCGGCGGACCGGAACATGTCCGCGAACTCCACCTGGTTTTCGAACACCACGCCGCCGACCTTGACGGTCAGGGCATCCTCGGTCCCCTTTGGCGCGAAATAGACTTGCGCGATGCGCGCCTCGATACGCTCGCCGATTTCCCTGGCTTCTGCTTCGGTCGCGCCGGCGAGGAAAACCCCGAACATAGACGTCCCCATGCGTCCAACCAGGTCTTCCGCGCGCACCGACGATTGTATGGTCGAGGCTATGAGCCGCAAGGCTTGATCGCCCCATTCAAGACCAAAGCGCAGGTTGATGGACCGCAGATGCTCCGAATGGATAACCAGGAAGGCGCCCGATTTAGGCCCCGGCACCCACGGCCTTGCCGTTCTTTTTTCGACCATCGACGTGAAGACCGCTCCGTTCAGGCAGCCGGTCGTGGTGTCGAAGGTTGCCGACTTGTCGAGTTCCCGGCGATAGCGACGAAGCTCGATCTGTTTCAATCCAACGAACAGAAAAAGCGGAACACCAAGGACGACAGGCAACAGGATTGCCGTGATCATGCTGCGCCCAAATGGCGTCAGCGCCTCGGAGAACAGGAGCAGATAATTGAGGCCGACGGAAACGCCCAGGATTGCAGTGGTTCCCAGAAACGTCAGCAAAGCGACGCCTTTCCATGCCTGGTCGGTGGTGCTCACCATAGTCTTTGTCACTGGCCGATCTCCTGTGGATGGGCTGGTATAGGGCCGGTGTGTTGCAATTTCAGTTTCAAGGAACCTTGCAATTTAATCGATTGCGCGATGACCCCATCAAGGCTGCGGACGAAATCGGCTTGCTCCCAATGCATGACCTCGGCTTTGGGAAAAGGACATGCAGAAAAACAAAGATCTAAGCTGCGCCCGTGGCGGTTAACAAACAAAACATCAGGGTTGAATGGCAGGCTATTGTGCCGGGCCGAATATGCCCATCTCAGCCTTTCTGGCTGTCGCCTCCGCCTTGCCGTAGATGCCGCTCGGCAGCGCCGTGGCCCAGCCGTTGGAGACAAGCCAGGCGCCAACATCCTGCTTGCCCAGCCTGCATGGCGCGGCGACGGCAAAACGCTCGACGTCCGGCGGTACGAAACAGTGCAGCCCGCGTCCCCTCAGCCAGGAATTGAAAACGGCGCGTGCGCGCAGGCCGCAAGGCCAGGTGACGTCATGAAACGAGCAGGAGCTGTCGAGATCGATGCCTCGCACTCCGCTGATGACCACCTTGCGGCCCATGGATGCGAACATCGCCGACGATGTGGCAACCGGGCGGTAGAGCAAGACCTCCCGCCAATCCCCAGGCATCGGCGTTTTGGGGGGCACGGCGAGACCGAGCTCGCTGAGTGGCGGACGGGGCTCGGTCCGTTCGATCTCAGCGGGATCAAGCCGTGGCGGAGCGATCAGGTCTTGAGCAACCTTGCGCGCCGGCTCCAGGCGCTGTGCGCCGGCTACCGGGGCAACCGGCCGGATAGGCTGCGTATCGTCAACATCCCGCGACGGGGCACGGACAGGCCGATCGACCGAAAGCAACGCCCCACCTTGAATGATCAGCAGTATCCCGGCCAGAAGCAGCAGGCTTCCAAGCGCGATCGCCAAGCGGCTGCGGCCCGGCCTGCCCATCAGCTTGAACAGGATCTCAGGGATTTGCGCCGGTCAGAAACCCGACGTCGATTTGGCAACCAGCTTGAGCGCACCTTTTTCAATCCGATAGAACGGCATCGAGCGTTCGCTGGATCCGTCGGCCCGAAACCGGAACAGGCCGGTCGACCCGCGAAAGCCGTTTGGATTCTCGAGAACCTTTTTGCTGAAGCCATCAGGCCCGATCGCGCTGGCAATCCCTGCCGTCAGGGCAACCATGTCATAGGCATAGGCCACATTGACGTCAGCGGGATAGTTGTATGCCGTCCTGAAGCGGTCGGCGATCGGCCCGGTTTCACTTGGATCGAGCGTGGCGATAAACGCCCCCTCTAAGAGCGGATCCATGGGGTGCTCCAGCCAACGGTTCGTTCCGACGACGGAGACAGTCTTTCCCGGAATGCCCTTCGATTTGAGGGCGGCAAGGACAGGCGACGGACTGCCATTGCCGCTGGCGACAATGACGGCGTCGGGGGCGTCCACGAGTGAGCCCATTTCGTCGACCGCCTTCGCGGCGCCGTCGCCGGCGGAATATCGGAGAGTGACCGCGAGCGCCGCGCCGTAGATGCTGAGGCTGTTTGCGACCCGCTTCTCCATGGCGCCGGCGTTTGGGCCATCCGCGACAAGCAGTACGAACTTCTTGCTGCCTTTCGCCGCCAGTCCCGCGGCGCCCGCGGCGGCGCTGTCCGCTTCACCAAGGAGCACGGCATAAACCCCGGCGCCGCCGGCGAAATTATCGGCGAGCGCCAGGACCGGTGGCCGCTTCGATCCAGACAGCGTGGCAATATGCTGGGCTGCCGTCAGTTCGGTCGGGCCGATCACGACCTTCGAGCCCGTCGTTATGGCCGTTATCGCCATTTTGCTGGCCAGTGCGCTGTCGCCTTTGGTGTCTTCTACCGTCAGCGTAAGCAATCCATTGCCAATATCCGTCATCGCCAGCTTGGCCGCATCCAGCATTTTCCTGCCGTTTTCGCCCGCTGTTCCGGAGCCGGACAACGGCAGCAGCATCGTGACTTTGGTCGAACCGGTGCCCAGCGACTGGGTCGCCTGGACGGGGCCGGCACCGGCGGCGCCATTCTGCCCGGCAGGCGCGGCAATCGCCGCCGGATCGAGCACTTCGGACACGCCGCCTTTCGACTGGCAGCCCGATAAGATCGCGGCGAGCGCCAAGGCGATTGCCCATGTCCGCGGACAGTGGACCTGTCGGCCAGCTTCCATGAATGCTCCACCCCTATGTGCCGCCGGATATTGTTCCCGGTCTGGTCTCCAACGCATGTTACGGCGGACTTGCAGTGCCGTCTGTAGTTCTTTTAGCCGCCGAAAAGCCTGCCTCTGAGCGTCCTGATCTGCCTTGCTTGCCCGGCACTTCGATAGTCGGCGCATTTCATGTATCGCGGCCCGGGCACGAACAGGCGGCGCACGCAAACGCCCTTTGCCCCCTTCCCCGGCCAGAATTGGGCAGCGGCTCCACCCTCACCGCCTGAAAAGGCGGAAAAGCCGAACGTCGCCACCGGCAACGGCCCGGTCACTTCAATCCCCTCCCTTGCCAGGATTGCCCGCGCACGCTGGCAGTAGCGGACCGAAAGGGCCGAGAACCGGCTTTCATTGTGCCCGGCGCGATACTTCATGACGGTGGTGCACAGATCGCCCCCGGCCAGCCTGTTGGCCTGTGCAAGATATCTGACTCCCAGCGCGATGTTGGTCGCCGGCGCGCTCAGATCGTCCAGAGAACCTCGAAAGCCGAGCATCCTGGCCGTCGCCGGCATCACCTGCATCAGGCCGACTTCGCCGTCGGCGCCTTGCACGCCGGGATCGAAGCCGCTTTCGATCTCCATCACCGCATGCGCCAGCAGCGGCTCCAGGCCATGGATCGATGCCTGGCAGCTGGCAAATGCCTTGAATGTCTGCCGGGTCCACTCCGTGGCCGGATCACAGCGCACTGCCTGCTTCAGGCCGGACGAAAGCTGTTGTTTCACGGATGGTCGTTCCAGCCAGTTGGCACTGGCCGGCGTGACCGTTTGGACAAAGCCAAGCAACACGATCGCGCCCGCGACCGCCTTCAGGAAGGATCCGTCGGCTGTCATGATGGCCAACAGGCGTGGTTCGCCTAGCCGGTCAGTGCATGTACTCGACCATGCGATCGTGAAAACACTCGCATTTGTTGAGGGTGTCTTCGTCCTTGTAGTTCGTCTTGAGGTAGCCGTAAGCCATGCCGCAGGCGACCTTGGCTTCCGATGCCCAGACGAAGACGGGACGCGACGAGTTGATCCACTCCGAACTGTTGGCGGCGGCGACCGACTCGTCCATCAGCTTCACCACTTGCTGCTTCAGATCGACGATGTTGTCGTTCAGCACCAGGTTGGACGTCCCCACGACACGGCAATAATCGCCGGTCGGGCCATCGATGATGTCGGCGGCATACCCCGTCGACCCGACTGCCAGCAACAGCGTCGCAGCGGAAACCAGCAGTCTTGCAGAACGTTTCATGTTGAGCTCCCCTAGATATTAGCGATGTATAACATAGTCGCGTGGCCGTGCGCCATGGCGTTAAACCACGTTTGCAGTCGTCGTATGCTGGGTTACGCCGTCGTCGTAGAG
This sequence comes from Mesorhizobium sp. M0140, assembly GCF_040322475.1. Taxonomy (NCBI): domain Bacteria; kingdom Pseudomonadati; phylum Pseudomonadota; class Alphaproteobacteria; order Hyphomicrobiales; family Phyllobacteriaceae; genus Mesorhizobium; species Mesorhizobium sp. M0140. The sequence continues at coordinate 211,649 of NZ_JAMYTM010000008.1, forward strand.
CAGCGTGATGGTGTTGGCAGCGGGCAAGTTCGTCAGCGTTGCCACGTCAATGAAATTGGCGCCGCCGGTTGTCCCATTCGCATCTACGCTGAGCGTGCCCGTCCCCGCATCGTAGTTCACGAAGTCACCGATATTAGCCCCTCCGGGTGCTGTGTCGAACAGCCCGGTCAGGTCGATCTTGTCGCCCTCGCCGCCATTGAAGTCAGTGATGAGATCCTTGATGTCGAGATGATCGAGCTTGAACGTGTCGGCGCCAGTGCCTCCGGTAAGCGTGTCTTGGCCCGCGCCACCGATGAGCAGGTCGTTGCCAGCACCTCCATCGAGCGTGTCGTTGCCAGCACCTCCATCGAGCGTGTCGTTGCCAGCACCGCCGTCAAGGAAGTCGTTGCCACCTCGCCCAATGATGATGTCATTGCCGCCATTGCCGTTAAGATGGTCGATGCCGGACGTTCCATAGATCTGGTCGGCCAGTGTGGCATCGCCATTCACCGTGATCCCGGGGTCGCCTGGATCATGCGAGAAGAAAGAGAAGCTCACTTTGCGCGCCTGGAAATTGCCGCCATCATTGTCGAAATAAGACAGGGTCCAGTTGTCGCCGACTGACGGCGGATGCGTGATCAGGTAGCTGGCAAGCGTTGTGGAGGTGGCATTGCCGCTGCCGTCCAGAAGGTAAATGTGGTCGTAGTCGACGGTCGCCTTCATCAAACCTGTGGTCGGATCGTAGAACCAGCTCTGCTCGAAAGTCCCAGGGCTGGTGTCATCTTCGACGATCGCGAAGCGATCCGAGCCAATTCTGATTTCGACTTGCACTTCCTGCTCACGATGCGAGCCCGCGCTGCTGTCTCCGTAGACACCCGGATTCCGTTCGCCCAAGGGAATAGGCGTGATGAAAGGCGACTCCTGGAAGTCGGTATAGACCACTACCGTCGAGTTGTGTGGATCAGCCAGGATTGCGCTGACCGTCGCTTGCGACAGGGAGAGCGTTGTGATCTGATCGTTACCCGACGTAAGCGGACTGTTGCCATTGCCAATCTGCGACGTGTCGCTCGGCAGGCTAGTCGGCGGCACTTCGTGGATGCCGACCGTCTGCGCTATGTGAGTATGACCGTCATATACATCCAGCGACAGGTTGTTGTTGACCGTGTCAGTTTGCGATGCTGTTGGCCGATAAACCAGGTCGTCCAGCAAATCGATACCGCCGGACGGATTGTAGAGCACCGTGCCGGCTGTTAGGGCGACATAGGTCACGCCGTTGAAATAGAATGTGCCGGTGGGGATCGTTCCCGTGGCGGTGACAATGAGGTTATCCCCGTCCGCATCCGTCGGAATGGAAACCAGCAACGGATACCCATTCGGATAGCTAGGCGTGCTCAAGGTCTGCTGCGCCGGGTCGCTCGACATCCAGTTCTGGGTGTTCGCGACAACGGGTGCGTCATTGATGTCCGCCAGGTTGATGGTCAGCGTCGTCGTCGACAGGTCGCCGTCGCCGTCCTTGATGGTGTAGACGAACACGTCCGTGGTGTTGGCGCTGATGCTGTGGGTCGTCGACTGGTAGGTATAGGAGCCGTCGGCGTTGAGGTGCAAGGTGCCGTGCAGGCCGGCAATGTCGGTGTTAACACCGGTCGTCACCGCCGTCGTCGTATTGCCGCCCGCTGCCCGCACGCCGTCGATGGTTGCACCGTCGGCGCCGGCAACGTCATTGACCAGCACGCCCGCCGCCGCCGTCACGGTCAGCAGAGCGCCTTCGTTTACATTGCCAGTGTCGGCATGTGCCGTCGGAATGTCGTCGGTGACGTCGATGGTGATGGTGTTGGTGATCGTGTTGCCGTTGGCGTCGGTCGCCTGGTAGGTGAAGGTCTCGACATTGTTGACGGTGTTGGTGCCGTTGTTGGCAT